>JBCCRG010000014.1:0-17784 GCA_039208155.1 Bacteroidota bacterium
CGCGCCCGACCGGGCATAGGCGTACTGCACCGTCGCCCACAGCGAGGCCGGGCTGAACGTCGCCGCGTCGAGCACGTCGGCGACGCCGTACTCCGCCAGCCAGCCGTAGTCGGCCTGGTCGTCCACGAGTGCAACCACGGGGGCACGTCGGCCTACGCGGAGCATCTGGTCGGCCTCGGGCAGCCTCCCCGTCTCCGCCACGATGACGCTGTTCGGGGTGGCGCGCAAGGCTCCTGTGACCTCGCCCCAGCCCTTGACCTGCATCCAGGCGACGCCGTGCGGGAGGGCTGCCTGCACGCGGGCCCACGTCGTCGCCGTGACACCGACGTAGAGCACGGAGGGGAGAGACGTGGTGGAGAGAGGCATGGAAGAGATGAATGATGTGAACGAAATATAGCGTCCAGCCTCTTCGAGACTCCCCCATCCTCCCGGTGGGAATCCACCTACCCGCACACTTTTGTCACATGTCTACCTCACTGGTGCCACATGTCTACCTCACTGGTGCCACATGTCTACCTCACTGGCGACTT
Organism: Bacteroidota bacterium; assembly: GCA_039208155.1. GTDB lineage: Bacteria > Bacteroidota > Rhodothermia > Rhodothermales > Rubricoccaceae > JBCBEX01. Next base: position 531 of record JBCCRG010000014.1, read on the forward strand.
CCGGAGCCGTGCATCCGTGCGACGATGGCCTCCAGCTGGGCGACCACCTCGCGGATCGTCTCGGCGGTCGTGGTGCGGCCGAGCGACAGCCGGAGCGTCGCGTTGGCGGTGGGATCGGGGACGTCGAGTGCCCGCAGTACGTGGCTCGGCTCGACGGCCCCGCTCGTGCACGCCGACCCGCTCGACGCGAGCACGCCCACCAGGTCGAGGCTGAGCAGCAGCATCTCGCCATCCAGCGGCGTCCCGGCGTGGGGCTCGAACGAGACGTTCAGGATGTGCGGAGCCGTGGGGGCCGCGACGGGCGCGAAGCCCGCGAGCGGTGTGTTGAAGCGCAGCCGATCTCCGAAAGCCTCGCGCAAGGCCTGGGCAAGCGTCTGCTGCAACCCCGCGAGGCGCGCATGCTCAGCGTCTCGCTGCTCAACGGCCCTACGGAGCGCCGCAGCGAAGCCGACGACCGCGGCGACATTTTCGGTACCGCCGCGCCGCCGCCGCTCCTGCGCCCCGCCCCGCACGAGCGGTTCGCACGGCGTCCCGGCACGAACGTAGAGCACGCCGGTGCCCTTCGGCCCGTAGAGCTTGTGTCCGGAGAGCGAGAGCAGATCGACGCCCAGCGCGTCCACGTCGAGGTCGTAGAGCGCCGCAGCCTGAACGGCGTCCGTGTGCACGAGGGCACCGCTCGCGTGGGCCACCTCGGCGATCTCTGCGATGGGCGCGATGGTGCCCAGTTCGTTGTTGACGAGCATCACCGAGACGAGGCCAGGGGCTGCCCCTGCGTCCTGTTGCGCGACCAGCGCGTCCTCCACCTGCGTAGCGGTCAGGGCTCCCGTCGAGGCGGGCGTCAGCAGCGTGACGGGGTGCCCGGCCTCGCGCAGGGCCTCGGCGGGTTGGAGCACGGCCTCGTGCTCGACGGCGCTCGTGACGAGGCCCGCCTCGGAGCCGAGCGCCTCCAGCGTGCCGCGCAGGGCCGCGTTGTTCGCCTCCGTCGCCCCGCTCGTGAAGACGACCTCGGCAGGCTCACACCCGAGGTGCCCTGCCACGTCCTCGCGAGCACGTTCGACGGCCACGCGGGCTGCCCGCCCCAGACGGTGCACCGACGATGGGTTGCCGTACTGCTCGCGCAGGTAGGGCAGCATCGCGTCGAGCACGGCGGGGTCGAGCGGCGTCGTGGCGGCGTGGTCGAGGTAGAGCATGAAACAGCGGCGCAGAGCCAGCAGATGGCGTGGGCGAGCGTAGCTTCTGGGCTCCTCACAACGCTCTCCGGACCTCCGCGCCCCCAGACCTCGCGGAGTACGGCGGCGAAGAAGACCCGGAGGCCAGAACCAGTGGCTAGGGCGCTTCCGAACGCTGCCCATCGCCAGGCGTTCGTCCTTCTTCTGTTCTCCCTCCCCACTTCCCACCTTTCGGCGGCCTCACCCGTCCAGCTGCCCCACTCGTTCTGCCCAACTCGTTATGGACAAGTTCGTCATCGAAGGCGGTCGCGCGATGCGCGGCGTGCTGCCCGTCAGCGGCTCCAAGAACACCGCGCTGCCGCTCATGGCCGCGGCCCTGCTCGCCGAGGGCCGCTCGACGGTCCACAACATCCCCGTCCTGCAGGACGTGCGGACGTTCTCGAATGTGCTGCGCGTCTCGGGCGCCGAGGTCCTCTTCGAGCCCGACGACGATCCGGCGACGCCGGAGACGATCACCATCGACGCGACGCGGATCACGCACCCGGAGGCCCCCTACGACCTGGTGAAGAAGATGCGGGCGTCGTTCTACATGCTCGGCGCGCTGCTCGGGCGCTGCGGGCAGGCGCGTGTCTCGCTTCCCGGCGGCTGCGCGTGGGGCCCCCGCCCCGTCGATCTCCACATGAAGGGCATGGAGGCGCTCGGTGCCAAGCTCGACCTCGACAAGGGCTACGTCGTGGCGACGGTCCCGGGCGGACGGCTGCGCGGAGCCGAGATCACCTTCGACCCGTCGAGCGTGGGGGCGACGATCAACGTGATGCTGGCGGCAGTCCGTGCCGAGGGCACGACCGTCCTCCGCAACGCCGCCGCCGAGCCGGATGTCGTCGTGTTCGGGCAGATGCTCCAGGCGATGGGCGCGCAGATCGAGGGCCTCGGCACCACGACGGTGACCATCGAGGGCGTGGATGCGCTGGATCCTGTGACGTTCGCCAACTGTCCCGACCGCATCGAGCTCGGGACCTACATGATCCTGGCGGCGCTCGCGGCTCCGGCGGGCGAGACGATCACCCTCACCCACGCCGATCCGACGCACCTCGGCACAGCCTTCCTCGACGCCTTCCGCGCCACGGGCGTCCCCTTCAAGGTGGACGGCGACACAATCACCGTCACTGGCACCGACGCGATCCAGCCGGTGTCTATCGAGACGGCCCCCTACCCGGGCTTCCCCACCGACCTGCAGGCGCAGTGGACGGTGCTGATGACGCAGGCGGCGGGCAACAGCGAGGTCGTGGACACGATCTACACCGACCGCTTCAAGCACATCCCGGAGCTGCGGCGCCTCGGCGCGAACGCGTTCGTGATCGGCAACAAGGTCGTGATCGAGGGCGGGACGCCGCTCAGCGGGGCCGTCGTGATGAGCACCGACCTCCGCGCGAGCGTGTCGCTCGTGATGGCAGGCGCGATCGCGGAGGGGACGACCGACGTGCTGCGCGTCTACCACCTCGACCGGGGCTACGAGCGCCTCGAACACAAGCTGCGCGCCGTCGGGCTCGCCGTCACCCGCGAGGAGTACGACCAGAACGCCGTCGAGGCCGAGACCGCCTGAGCGATTGGCGATTGGCGATTGGCGATTGGCGATTGGCGATTGGCGATTGGCGATTAAAGGTGCTAGCCAGACTGGTTCTACCCCAAACGAAATCGGAGCTCTTTCCGCTCCCGCCCCCCACCTCACCCGCTCAACCTCGTGCGTCTCGCTGACCTGCTCCGCCTCGCTCTCGACGGGCTCCGCCGCAACCGGACCCGGAGCCTGATGACGCTCGCAGGCATCGCCGTGGGCGTGGGGGCGCTGCTGGCGCTGCTCAGCTACGGGTCCGGGCTGCAGCGCCTCGCCCGCGCCGAGTTCGACGCACTCGCGCTCTACAACACCCTCCGCGTCACGAGCACTCCCACGCCGATCAGCGGCTTCGGCGACCTCACTGTCCGCAACACAACCCCCATCGACAGTGCGGGCAGGCGCATCGCCGAGGTGGACGTGACCGACAGCCTCCTGACGGTGATCGAGGCGCTGCCGGACGTGCTCGCGGCCTACCCGGAGGTCAACTTCCCGGCGCGCGTGCGCTGGCGGGGTAAGGAGATCGATGTGGCGGTGGAGGGCGTCCCGCTGTCGCTAGGAGCACTCCCGGCCTACCAGCCCGCGCACGGCGCGTTCTTCCAGAGCGAGACCGACACCGTCGCCCTCGTCTCCGCGTCGATGCTGGACCGGCTGGGGTTTGCGTCGCCGGAGGAGGCGCTGGGGCGGCGCATCACGCTGCTCGTCCCCACGCTCGACGTGCAGAAGTTGCGGCAGTCGATCATGTTCATCAGCCTTGGCCTCCAGTCGATTCCGATCACGTCGGAGCAGCACCGCGTGCGCATCGCAGGCGTGCTGCCGGAGGAAAACCAGCAGCTCAGCGGCTTCGTCCGCCTCCTGCTGCCGCTCGACTACGCGACGGCGATGCCCAAAATCGCGTTCTTCTCCAGCCTCGACCTCATCCTGCGCGACTCCAACTCGGACGGCTACGGCGCGGCGCGCGTCCAGATCGCCGACCGCGACCGCTACGCCGAGGCCAAGGCCGACATCGAGGGGCTCGGCGTCTACGCGATGGGCTTCCGGGAGCAGTTCACCCAGCTGGAGCGCCTCTTCCGGGTGATGGACCTCTCGCTGGGCATTGTCGGGGTGATCGGGCTGCTCGTCGCCACGCTCGGCATCGCCAACACGATGTCGATGAGCGTGCTGGAGCGGACGCCGGAGATCGGCGTGATGAAGGCCGTGGGCGGGCTCGGGCGCGACGTGCGGCGGCTGTTCCTGGTCGAGAGCGCGCTGCTCGGGCTCGTCGGCGGGCTCGTCGGGGTGGTGCTCGGCTTCGGCTTCGTGCGGCTGCTGAGCCTGGGCGTCCGGCGGCTGCTCGCCAGCCAGAATGTGCCGCCGGTGGACCTGTTCTACACAGCACCCTGGCTCGTGCTCGGCTGCCTGGTGGTGGCCGTGCTCGTGGCGGTGACGGCTGGGGCGTGGCCGTCGGCGCGCGCGGCCCGGATAGAGCCGCTCCAGGCGCTGCAAGCAGGCTGAGGTGCCGAGGCCGCGGTTTCGGCATACGGTTCGCGTGAGGGTACCCCAGGACCTCCTGGCGGCCCTTTGGGCCGATCCGGGCTCCTTTCGCGCCCACGCCGTTCCCTTTGCCTATCCGCTGGCAACATACCCTCTGCTTCTCGCGCTGCGCCTGTACGGGCGCTGGTGCCGGTCGCATGCCGTGGCGCTCGGTGTTCGTCGCCCTCGCGGCGGTGCTGCTGGGCTGCCTCGGAGTCGGACTAGGGCCCTCCGCAGCGGCGCAGATCGAGGCCGACTGGGGACGCGTACCGACACGCTATTTCGGCCCTGCCGAGCATGGCCTCGACCGCCACAACTGGGGCATCGCCCAGGACGCGGACGGCTTCATCTACGTGGCCAACCTCGGCGGCGTGCTGGTCTTCGACGGAGTGCGGTGGACCCCGGTTGACGTCGAGACGGGCGTGGTGCGCTCCATCGCCTACGGCTTCGACGACCGGGTCTACGTCGGCGCAGAGGGTGCGCCGGGCTACCTCACGACCGCCGACGACGGACAGCTCACGTTCGTCTCGCTGGCATCGCACCTGCCCCCCGCCTACCGCGATCACACGCTCCTGTGGGAGACGCTCGCGACGGAGCACGGGGTCTACTTCGGGGCGTACGAGGGCTGGGTGTTCCGCTGGGACGGCGAGCAGATGACCGTTTACGACCCCGGCAGTGCCTCGTCCGGCGTGGACCGCCCTGGTTTCGACAACCTCAACGCGGTCGGCGAGGTCTTGTATGCCAGCCTGGACGACTTCACCCTCACGCGCCTGACGCGGGACGGCGGCCACGTCCCGCTCTACACCTTCGACGGCCTGTTTCGATCGGCGCTTCCCGACGGTCCAGAGCACCTGCTCATCGCGACGAAGCACGAGGGGCTCTGGCGATGCCCACGCACCTCGCCCCAGCCCGCACCCGTCTCAGCGGCAGAGGCCTGCGAGCGCCGCCTCACTGATTTCGAGGACCTCGTCACGAGCGGCTCGCTCTACACGGCCTTGCGCCTGTCGGACGGCACGATCGCGCTCGGGTTCGACGAGCAGGGCGTGGCGCTGTTCAACGCCGACGGCCGCCTCCTGCGCTTCTTCGACGAGCGGAGCGGCCTCGACAACACAGAGGTCATGCGGCTCTTCGAGGACCGCGACGGTGCCTTGTGGACGGCGCTCTACGCGGGCGTCGCGCGCATCGACGTGAACGCCCCCGCGACGACGTTCGGCCGCGCCGAAGGGCTGCTTTCGCTCGCGAATGAGACCCTACGACATAAAGACCGGCTCTACGCCGCCACGATGGTCGGCGTCTATGTGCTCGACGCATCCCAGCAGCCCGCCCGCTTTGAGCGGATAACCCGGCCGGGAGCGCAGAACAACTGCTGGATCATGCGGGAGACGCCTGACCGGCTGTTGGCCCTCTGCAACCGCGACCTCCTCGCCATCGACGGCACGCGCAGCCGAGTCCTCTGGACTGCGCCGCAGCGCGTCTACGGCTTCGACATCGACCCTGCTGACCCGACGCGTGTCTACGTGGGCGGCTATGGCGGCCTGTACGTCGTCGAGCCGGACGCGGCTGGGGTGTACCGCTCCGTCGCGACCTTCGACACGGGCTTCCCGAGCAGCGTGTTCGCCGAGCGTACCGAGGACGACGCCACGACGGTCTGGGTGGGCTATGCCGACGAGGCGTTCTACCGCGTCACGTTCGCCGACCGGGACCCGCTGGAGGCCGCCGAGGTCACGCACGTGCCGCCTGCAGACAGCACTGCAGGCGTCGGCCGTGCCTACTGGCTCAACGGTGCCGTGCGGCTCGCCGGGCGCGTCTCGCAGCGGCTCCGCGACGACCCGACCGCGCCCCGCTTTGAGCCCGATCCGACCGTCGAGGCCTGGGCTGGAGACATCGCAGCCCCGCTGCACCTTGCCGACGACAACGACGGGGGGCGCTGGTTTGTCGGCAGCGACCAGGCGCTCTACGTCGCGCACCCCCAAGCCGACCGCACCGAGGGCTATGCGCCGCCGATGCGGGTCCTCCCTGCGTCGCCTAGCTCGGAGATCAACGGTCTGTTTTTCGACGAGGACGGGACGGGTTGGCTCGCTGTGGCGAACGGAGTCACGCGCCTAGAGCCACGCGCTCGACCGCGACCGCGCCCCCAGGTCTTCCTGCGGAGTGTCTCCACGGTGGAAACCGACTCGACGCTTCGCGGGGGCGGGGCCCTCGCCGCACCGCTCGTCCTCCCCCACCAGCACGGCGGCGTGCGCTTCGCTTTCGCAAGCCCGCTCTTCGAGCACGCGGACCAAGTTGCCTACCGCGTGCGCCTCGACGGCGTCTCCGACCGCTGGACCGAGTGGTCGTCCGAGACCCACCAGGATTACGTCAACCTACGCGAGGGGGCCTACACCTTCCGGGTGCAGGCGCGTGACGCGTTCGGACGGACAAGCGACGAGGCCGCCTTCTCGTTCCGCGTGGTGCCCCCATGGTACCGGACGTGGTGGGCCTACCTGCTCTGGAGCCTGAGCGGCCTCGGCATGGTCGTGGGCGTCGCGTGGGGGTACGGACGCCATCGCGGGCGGCAGTTGGCGCTGCGCAACACCACCCTCGAACGCGCAGTCACGGCACGCACCCGCGAGATCGCCGCGCAGAAGCAGGAAGTCGAGCACCGACGCCGCGCGCAGGCCGACGCCAACGTGGAACTGCACCGGCTCAACCAGTCGCTCGAAGCGCGCACCGTCGAGTTGCGGGAAGCGCTGGAGCAGAACAAAGAATTCCTCGGCATCGCGGCGCACGACCTCAAAAATCCGATGGGCGGCATCGCTGGCATGGCCGACTTCCTGGCCGAAGCCGCACGCGAGCTCCCCGACGACGAGCTACGCGACAACCTCGTCCTGATCCGTTCCGAGGCCATGCGTGCCATCGCGCTCATCGAGTCGCTGCTGGACGAAGCCCGCGCCGACGCCGATGTGAGCGGCCCCCGCCTGAAGCGTCGCCCGGGCGACCTGGCTGACATCGCGCGCGCCGTCCTCCGCTGGAACCGCGCCCAGGCCGAGGCCAAGCGCATCCGGCTCGTGGCATCGCTTCCGGACGCGCTCCCTGCCCAGGTGGACGCCTCGGCACTCCAGCGCGCCGTCGACAACTACGTCTCGAACGCGGTCAAGTACAGCCCCCCCGGCTCGCTCGTGCGGCTGGTCCTCTCCGTCGAGGCGGCATCGGGAGACGGCGCGGCGTGGGCGCGCATCGCCGTGGAGGACGAAGGACCGGGGCTCACCGAGGAAGACCAGGCCAAGGCCTTCGGCAAGCTGCAGCGCCTCTCCGCCCAGCCGACCGGCGGCGAGCACTCGACCGGTCTTGGCCTCTACATCGTGAAGCAGCTCGTGGAGGCCCACGGCGGCGAGGTCGGCGTGGAGTCCGAGCCCGGCGCTGGCGCGACGTTCTGGCTCCGCCTTCCGCTTCCGCCCCCCGACCCCTTCGCCGAGCTAGCCACGACAGGGACCGCCTCCATCGAGCCTCGCTCGACGGCCGTTTGATCCGTCCACAGCGCTACGCTGGGCACGGTGCGGGATTCGGCATTTCTTTGCCACGGCGGGTCGCCCACGTCCGCTTCTTTGCTGTTCATCGGATATGTGCAAGCGGCACTGCCGCAACGCATCGTTGCTCGCGCGCTGGGCTGATCTGCTGCTCTGTATTTGCAGAGGACACCAAGGCTAAGCCACTACCTAGCAATGAGCGTAGGCATAGCATGATTTTCTAGGGTTCTGAGACCGCAGGCCCACAACCATTCCTACCGGTCTCCAAGGCTTGATGTAGGGGAAATCCTCACCCAGTGCTACGGGTAACCCTCACGAAGGCTTGACATACTCATAGGGATCTACCATGCGTACATTTGCATAGGTTAACCGCCCGACAACCTGTGCAAACCTACGCGTGAGCTCGTCTCAGTTGCTTTCCGTCCGCGACGCTGCCGACCGCCTCGGCGTTCACGTCACCACCGTTCGCCGGTGGACCGACGATGGCCAGTTGGAGTCCGTCCGCACCTCGGGCGGCCACCGGCGCATCCCAGCGGACGCGGTCGAGCGTTTGGCCGCCTCCCGCAGCGGCACTGGTGTATCTCCCCCGGCCACTCCCGCCGTGGGGAATCCGGCCGACGAAGCCTGGGCGGAGCACGCGGCGGTCCATACCCGCTACGAAATCCGTTCGCAGCCGACGGCCACCTGGAACCAGGAACTCACCACCGAGGAGCGTGAGCGCAGCCGCGAGACGGGCCGCCAACTCATGGGTCTGCTCCTGCGCCACGTCGCCAACCACGGTGACGGGGAGGCGCGCGGTGCTGAGATCCGACGCCTGGCTTGGAGCCACGCCGTGGCGATGCAAGACCGCGGCCTCTCGCTCACCGAGGCGCTCAAAGCCACGCTGTTTTTCCGCGATGTCCTCACAGAGTCAGCGTCCTTCTACCCACGCTTTGCTGAGCGCCCCATCCCGGACCAGATCGGCCTCGTACGCCGCGTCAACGAGTTCATGAACGAGGTGCAGCTCACCATCGCCCAAGCCTACGAAGCCGACCGGGTATGACAGACCTGCACTGGATCGGCCTCGCAGAGTTACGCGCCCCGCTCGCTGAGCGCGAAGGGTGGGCACTCTCCCCTGAGGATGCGGATGCCCTCGCCGAGTTACCCCTCGCGGGTTTGGTTGCGCTCTCGACGTGCAATCGGGTCGAGGTGTACATCGAGGGCACGCGCTCGCAGGCCGAGGCCGTGCGTCAGGCGTGGGCCGCCCAGGCAGGTCGCTCTCCAGAGACGTTGTGCCTAGCCTCGGGCGCGGACGCCGTGCGCCACCTCGCCCGGGTGTCGGCAGGCCTCGACTCGGCAGTGCTTGGGGAAGCCCAGATTCTCGGACAGGTCCGCCGGGCTCGCTCGGAGGCGCAGCGTGCGCGTCGGCTCTCGCCCCTCCTCGCGGAGGCGTTCCGGCTCGCCATCGAGACGGGACGGCGGGTGCGATCGGAGACCGGTCTGGGACAAGGCGTCGCCTCGACCGCATCGGCAGCGGTCGCGCTGGCCTCCCGCGTGGCGGGTGGGCTGCGCAACAAGAACGTCGCCGTAGTGGGCGGTGGGGACATCGGGCGGTTGCTCGTGAAGCACCTCGCAGGGACCGGGGCCGGGCTCACGCTCGTGAGTCGTGCCGCCCAGGTCGATGGCGTCCGCTGCGTGCCGCCGTCGGCGCTGCCCGACCTGCTCGCCACCACGGACGTAGTCTTCACCGGCACGGACCGCGTCGTGCTGCATGCGCGCGACCTCGCTGAACGCGCGCCCGACCGGACGCTGACCGTCGTCGACCTTGGCGTACCGCGGAACGTAGCCGCCGACGTCACCGACGTGCCAGGCGTCGCGCTCTACGACGTGGACGCGCTCGCCTCAGCCGTCGACCGCACCCTCGACCGCCGCCGGCTGTCCGTTCCGGACGCTGAGGCCCTCGTGGACGAGGCCGTTGACGCCTACGACGACGCGGTCCTGCGGGTACGCCGGGAGGCCCTCGTCGCTCAGTTCCGCCGCCGCGCCGAGCGGACGCGCCGCGACGCCGTCGCAGCCGTGTGCGGCGTGTGCGCCGACCGCACTTGCTGGGCGGATGAACCGGCTGAGGTCGTCGAGCAGGCGGCAGGCGTCGTGCCAGGCCCCGGGTGCTGCACCGACCCCGACCGCCTCACCCGGACCGTGACGACGCGCGTCCTCCACGACCTGACACGCGGGCTCCGCTCCGACCTCGACCTGGACGAGGACACGCTCCGTCGGCTGTTCGCGTTCTCCAGCGATGCCTGAGGTGCTCCGCATTGGCACGCGGCGCTCGGCACTCGCTCTGTGGCAAGCCGAGCATGTCGCCCAGCGCCTACGCGAGGCGTGGCCTGGTCTCGTCGTCGAACTCGTCCCCTTCGTGACGCAGGGGGACCGCATCCTAGACCGCCCCCTCCCAGAGATCGGCGGCAAAGGCGTCTTCACCGTCGAGTTGGAGGCGGCCTTACGCGCTGGCGAACTCGACCTGGCTGTGCACTCGCTCAAGGACCTCCCCACCGACGACCCAGAGGGCATCACGGTCGGAGCCATCCCAGGCCGCGCCGACCCAGGGGACGCGTGGGTCTGTCCCGCAGGCATCGCGCCGATGGATCTCCCGGACGGAGCCGTGGTCGGAACGAGCAGCACGCGCCGCGCCGCACAGCTCCTCCGGCTGCACCCCGGCCTCGACATCCGCTCGATTCGGGGCAACGTCGGGACGCGGATCGACAAGGTTCACGCGGGGCCGTACGTCGCGACAGTGCTGGCCTGCGCGGGGCTCGACCGCCTCGGTCGACGCGACGCCGCCACCTCGGTGTTTGAGCCGGAGGCGATGCTCCCCGCACCGGGCCAGGGTGCCCTCGGCATCCAGCGACGGAGCGACGACCCCGAGACGACCCGCCTCCTTGACGCGCTGGACGACGCCGAGGCACGTGCCTGCGTCGAGGCCGAGCGGCACTTCCTCGCCGCGCTCGGGGGCGGCTGCAGCGCACCGGTCGGAGCCCTTGCGGTCGTTGAGGACAGCCAGCTTTTCCTCCGGGGGCGCGTGCTTGCCTTGGACGGGTCTGAGGCCGTCGATGTGCAGGCTACGGAGGACGTAGGCCCCGAGGCCGCACGTCGTGTCGGTGAGGCCGCCGCCCGGGCGGCGCTGACACAGGGAGCCGCAGCGCTCCTGTCGCCATGACCCCCCGCCCTCCCCTGCAGGGCCGCCGCATCGTCGTGACCCGCAGTCGCGATCAGGCGGACTCGCTCGCCGACGCGCTCCGTGCGCTCGGCGCCACGCCCATCCTGGCCCCCTCGATTCAGAGCGCTCCGACGGCTGACCCAGCCGCCCTGGCCGCTGCGGTGGAGGACCTAGGTGGAGTTCGCTGGCTGGGCTTCACGAGCCCGAGCGGCGTCCGCCACGGGTGGCCTGCCGTTGCGGCGGCGTGGCCAGCGGGGGTGCCCGACGGCGTCGGCATCGCTGCGGTCGGCCCCGGTACGGCGGACGCCCTCGCCGAGCATGGCGTGCGTGTCGACTTCATTCCCGACGCGTCGTCCGGCGATGCCTTCGCAGACGAACTGCCCCTCGTCGCGGGCGACCGTGTGGTGCTGCTGCGCTCCGACATCGCCCGCCGGGCCGTCGCGGAGCGCTTGCGCGCACGCGGTGCCTCGGTGACGGATGCCGTCGCGTATCGAACCGTGGTGGGGGCCTCGCCGTTGACAACGAGACGTGCGCTTGACGCTCAGCCCGACGCGGTCACGTTCACGTCGCCCTCGACGGTGCGCGGCTTTCTGGACCCGCTCGTCTCCGACGCTGACCGCTCCGTCCTCCCTAGCCTCGCCCCGAGCCTCGGTGCCGCCGCGCTCGTCGCGATCGGTCCTGTCACCGCAAATGAACTCCAGCGCTACGGGTTGGCTGCCACCGTCACCGCCGACCCGTCGACCCTCGCTGGGCTGACCGACGCACTCGTGCGCCTTTTTGCCTGATCCGACTTTTTGCCTGATCTGTCTCGCTGCTCCTCCATGGAATCGATCACTTTATCAACCGACGCACCTGTGACAAGGACCGCTGCCCGGCAACAGCCCCAGCGCCTCCGGACGAACGCCGCCGTGCGCCGCCTGGCCCGCGAGACGCGCTTGGCTCCCGCCGACTTTATCCTGCCGCTGTTTGTTAAGGCAGGGACGGGGCGCCGGGACGAGATCGCATCGATGCCCGGCGTCTACCAGCTCTCCGTCGATGAGGCGGAGCGTGAGGCGGAGCGAGCGGCCGAAGCGGGCCTCGGCGGCGTGCTCCTCTTCGGCATTCCCGACCACAAAGACGCCTGCGGAACCGCTGCGGCCGATGACACCGAGGCCGTCCAGCGTGCGGCGCGGGCGCTGCGCGAGGCAGACCTAGGGCTGGCGATCATCACCGACGTCTGCCTCTGTGAGTACACAGACCACGGGCACTGCGGCGTCCTCGCTGCGGACGGTGACATCGACCTCGTGGGCTCGCTGCCGCGGCACGTAGCCGCCGCCATCAGCCACGCGCGCGCCGGGGCCGACCTCGTTGCGCCCTCATCGATGATCGACGGCGTGGTGGGCGCGATCCGCGACGGCCTCGACGCAGAGGGTTTCACCGACGTGGGCATCCTCAGCTACGCCGTGAAGTATGCCTCGGCGTTCTACGGGCCGTTCCGCGACGCGGCCGAGAGCGCCCCCGCCTTCGGCGACCGCCGGACCCACCAGATGGACCCCGCCAACGCCCGCGAGGCGCTCCGCGAGGCCGCCCTCGACGTGGAGCAGGGGGCCGACATGCTTATGGTCAAGCCCGCCGTCGTCTACCTCGACGTCCTCCGCCGCATCCGCGACGCGTTCCCGGACCGGCCGCTGGCCGCCTACCACGTCTCGGGCGAGTACGCCATGCTCAAGGCCGCCGCCGCGCGCGGCTGGCTGGACGAGCGCCGCGCCGTCCTCGAAACCCTGACGGGCATCCGCCGTGCGGGTGCTGACCTCGTGATCTCCTACTACGCCCTCGACGCCGCCCGGTGGCTCGCCGAGGCGTCTCGCTAATCTCGCTCCTGCCATGCCGCTCGACCTCCAAACCGCCGCCGCGCCCCCGTCTAAGCCTCCCGCGTCCGAGAGCACGCCCTCCGGCGCACGCCCGGCTGAGGCGTCCGCTTCGGACAGCACCGCATCCAAGGGCCTCAGCCTCGCCGAGCGCGGCAAGACTGCGGATGGCGGGCTGCAGACGCTCGACCGCCGCCTGTTCGTCCAGCTGCTCGCCTACACGGGCTGCACGGACCCGATGCCGCTCGCAGAGGCGGCCGAGGCGGCGGGCGTGGGCGGGGCCGTCTACCAAGGCGTGCAGGACCCGCGCGGCGTGGCCGTGGTCACGTTTCACGAGGACCCGGCGTTCTTCGCGGAGGACGGCCGCGCCCTCCACCTCTCGGCTCCGTTTGCGGGCCTCACGCCGCTGCCCGCCCTCACGATGCTGGGCCGCACCTACTCCATCGGCTATGAGCAGGACCTCATCGGGGCGCTCGTCGCTAAGCCGGTCAAGACGATTGCGAACCCGGCGTGGCCGTGGGCGGTATGGTATCCGCTCCGTCGTAGCGGCCGGTTCGAGCGCGAGCCGCGCGAGGAACAGCGCCGCATGCTGATGGAGCACGGCGGCATCGGCCGCGCCTTCGGCCGGGGCGACTATGCCCACGACGTGCGCCTCGCCTGCCACGGCCTCGACCCCAACGACAACGATTTCGTCGCGGGGCTCGTCGGGAAGGATCTCCACCCGCTCTCCGCCGTCGTGCAGAAGATGCGCGCCACGCGCCAGACGGCCGAGTTCATCGACCGGCTCGGGCCCTTCTTCGTCGGCCGCGCCGTGTGGCAGAGCGCCGGGCCGTTCGCCTGGGCACTCGACCACCAGGGCTCTGGCCACTGATCGGTCCGCCGCGCCGCGCTTCTCTGCCCTATCCCGCATCTCCTCTCCTCTACGGCCTCCTGTTCTGAAGGCTCTGCACCTAGCCTATCCCACGCTCCAATCTATGTCCCGCTTCCTCCAGGCCCTCCGGGGCGAACCCGTCGACGCGACCCCCGTCTGGTTCATGCGCCAGGCCGGGCGCTATCTCCCCGAGTACCGCGCCGTCCGCGAGCACCACGACTTTCTCACGATGGTGAAGACGCCCGAAATCGCGGCCGAGATCACGCTGCAGCCGCTCCGGCGCTTCGACCTCGACGCGGCCGTGATCTACTCGGACCTCCTGCCGCCGCTCGAAACGATGGGCCTCCAGCTGCGCTTCGAGGCCGGGGTCGGGCCGGTCATCGACAACCCGATCCGGTCCACGAAGGCCGTCGATCTACTCGCAACGCCGCCTGCCGCGGAGACGATGCCGTGGACGCCCGAGGCGATCCGGCTCGTGAAGGACGAGGTGGGCGACCGCACGCCCGTGCTCGGCTTCGCGGGCTGCCCGTTCACGCTCGCCGCCTACGCCATCGAGGGCGGCAGCTCGAAGAAGTACGAGCGCACACGCGTGTTCATGTACACCGAGCCCGCCGCGTGGCGCCGCCTCATGGACAAGCTCGTGACCGTCGCGGGCAGCTTCCTCGGCGAGCAGGCCAAGGCCGGGGCCGACGCGCTCCAGGTCTTCGACTCGTGGGCGGGCGCGCTCTCGCGCTACGACTACGAGCGCTTCGCCGCGCCGTACACCGCCAAGCTGATCGCCATTGCCAAGCGGACGGGCCTCCCCGTCATCCACTTCACGACCGGGACGGCGGGCCACCTGGACGCCATCGCGGCGGCGGGCGGCGACGCCATCGGGGTGGACGCGGGGCCGTCGCTTGCGGAGGCTGCGGCGCGCGTCGCGATGACGCGACCGGAGGGGCTGCCGCTCCAGGGCAACCTCGACCCGTACCTCCTGCAAGCCCCCTGGCGCGAGCTCAAGGCGCAGGCCGACCGCGTGCTCAACGAGGCCCCCGAGCGCGGTCACGTCTTCAACACCGGCCACGGCCTCGTCCCGAGCACGCCGCCCGACGCCGTCGCCCGCCTCACCGACTACGTCCACGAGCGCACCGCCGAAGCCGTCGCCGTCTAGCGCAGCACCTCGGTGCACCCCACCCTTTTACCCGATTCCTTCTTCCAGACCGTTCCCTTCTCAGACCGATGCCTACCACTCCTGCACCTCCGATCGGCGTCCTGTTCATGGCCTACGGGGGCCCCGAGTCCCTCGACGAGATCGCGGGCTACCTCTCCGACATCCGCCACGGCCGCCCGACGACGACCGCCGTCCTGGACGAGATCACGAACAACTACCGCTCCATCGGCGGCGCGTCGCCCATCATGGGGCTGACCCAGGCCCAGATCGACGGCGCGATGGCCGCGCTCAACCCGCCCGGCCAACCCGCGCGGTTCAAGGCCTACCTCGGCATGCGCCACTGGGCTCCGTGGATCGAAGAGACGGTCGGGCAGATGATCGACGACGGCATCGAGCGCGCCGTCGCCATCGTGCTCGCCCCGCACTTCTCGTCCATGTCGATTGCGAAGTACCAGGCCAAGGTGCAGGCGGGGCTCGACCTCTACCGCGGGGCCATCGACTTCACCTACGTCGACGCCTACTTCGACGCGGACCTGCTCATCGAGGCGTTCGCCGACCGGGTGCGGCAGGGCATCGCGGAGTTCCCCGAGGACGAGCGGGACGACGTGCACGTGGTCCTGAGCGCGCACAGCCTGCCGGTGCGCATCCTCAAGATGGGCGACCCCTACCAGCACCAGCTCTGGACGACAGCGCGGCTCATCGCCGAGCGCGCGGGGCTGCGCGAGGACCAGTGGAGTTGGAGCTACCAGTCCGAGGGCCGCAGCCCGGAGCCGTGGCTCGGGCCGCAGCTCGAAGACCACGTCCCCGCCCTCAAGCAGGAGCGCGGCATCGACAAGGTGGTGAGCTTGGCCATCGGCTTCGTGAGCGACCACGTCGAGATCCTGTTCGACATCGACATCGAGGCGAAAGAAGCGGCGGAGGAGCACGGCGTGACGCTCGTGCGCCCGCCGAGCCTCAACGACGACGTGCGCTACACCACGCTGCTGGCGGAGCTGGTCGAGGAGAAGGCCGCCGCCGCTGGCTGGATCGAGTCGGACGTGCGCGCCGAAATCGCGCCCACGCCCACGATGCCGATGCCCGCAGGCACGGTCGACGCGGGTGCCCCGGCGGAAGCCAGCGCCGCCGCCTAGTGCCGTGACCGACAGGGCCGTGGACACCAACGTGATCGACACCAACGTGATCGTAGTCGGGGGCGGTATCGCTGGCCTCGGCGCTGCGCGTAGACTCGCAGCCGGCGGTGCACGCGTGCGTGTGCTCGAAGCCACGGGTCGCCTGGGAGGCGTCGTGCGCACGCTGCGCCTGGGCGACTTCACGGCAGACGTGGGGCCCGACGTGTTTCTCGTCCGCAAGCCCGCCGCGCTGGCGCTCTGCGAGGCGCTGAGCGTCGAGACGGCCGCGACTCAAGGCCGCGCGCTCATCCAGCGGCGAGGTCGGCTGCACCCGCTCCCTGCGGGGCTGACCGGCCTCGTCCCGAGCCAACTCGGTCCACTCCTCCTCACCCCCGCGCTGAGCCTGGGCGCACGGCTCCGTGCTGCGCTGGAGCCACTCGTGCGTGCTCGCGCCTCCGACACCGACGAGAGCCTGGAGGATTTCGCCGTCCGCCGGTTCGGACGCGGTGCCTGGGATGGCCTCATCGAGCCGCTGCTCGGAGGACTGTATGGGTCCGATGCGCCGATTTCGCTCCGCTCCACGCTCCCGCACCTCCACCAGCGTGAGCGCCAGGGACCGATGCTGCGCCTGCGCGGCGGCGCGCCCCCGCCGAGCGTAGCGGGCGCATCCCCGTTCCGGCGCCCGGTGCGCGGCATGGAGGCGCTCGTGGAGGCTCTGGCTGACGACCTGCGGGCTTCGGGCGCTCAGATCGAAACCGCAGCTCCGGTCGAGGCCGTCGCGGCACGCACCAACGGCGGCTACCGCGTGCGACGCGCGGACGGCACGACGCACGATACACCGGCGGTCCTCGTCGCGCTGCCCGCTCCGGCCGCCGCGCGCGTGCTCGCTCCGCTGGACAACGCGTTCGTGCACCCGCTGGCAGCCATCCCTGTCGTGAGCGGGGCGGCGGTCATCGTCGGCTTCGAGACGGGCGCGGCGCGCGTGCCGCCGGATGCCTCGGGCTGGCTCGTGCCCGGTGCCGAGGGCGGGCCCGTCCAGGCCGTCACGATGCTCTCGCGCAAGCACCCGGGCACGGCCTCCGCTGGCCACGACTTGGCGCGCGTCTTCCTGCGTCCGGCCGAGGCGGATCGCCTTTCTGACGCCGAGGCGGTGGATGCTGCCGTCGCGCACCTCCGCGCGCGCCTCGGCTGGACCGGCCCGCCCGTCGTCACCGCCGTCCACCGCTGGCGCGACGTGCAGCCCCGCTACACGCTCGGCCACCCGGAGCGCCTCGCGGCCCTCGAC
>JBCCRG010000015.1:0-17612 GCA_039208155.1 Bacteroidota bacterium
TCCTCCGGGAAGCCCTTGCCAGACCGCGCCGACTCGGCGCGTTCTTTGCGTATCCTGCCCCGCCCGTCCGGACTACCGCCACCTAGCTCCCCAGGCCATGCGCGCCGTCGCTTTTCGCCTCGCCCTGAGGCTCGTTCCGAGTCTTGCCGTCCTCTTCTGCGTGCTGACGCTCGCGCCTGCCACCGCGCAGGACCAGTCCCCGCTGGAGGGGCTGCTGCAGATCAACGACGAGGTCCACGAGTTTCTACTGCGCCAGCACACACGCGGCCTGCTCCCCGACAAGCACCTGACCAACCAGCCCCTCTCGGCCTACCAGGCCCAGGCCTACCTCGACCTGCTGGCCGACGACCCCGACGCACGCGCGGCGATGACGGCTATCGACCGCCGCCTGCTCGACGAGTACCGAGGCGTCGCGCCGGGCGCAGGGGTCGGCTTCGTGCGGAACTACGCGTCCGCACTCTATCGGGACGGGCGCACCTTCATCGGCGCGAGTGGCGAGGACTATGTCTTCCAGGCCGAACCGCTGGCCTACCTCTCGCTCGGCAGCGCCCGCCAGACCGGAGCAGCAACGGCCTTCGGCGACCAGGTCACCACGCTGCGCAACACGCGCGGCTTCCGCATCGCCGGGCACGTGGACCTGTCGGAGACCACCAAGATCTTCGTCGAGTCACGGGTGATGGACAACCAGTACACCCTACCGCAGGGCGCGGTGGTGGACCTCAGCCCCGACTACCGTCCCTTCGGCGAGCGCATCGGCGAGCGCGACTTCGACAACGGCGACACCTACGACTACTGGCTCGTCTCCGGCATCGTCGGCTTCGACTCGAAGCACTTCGAGGCCCGCTTCGGGCGCGACCAGAACCGCTGGGGGCCCGGCTATGGGAGCCTGCTGCTCTCCAACTACGCACCGACCTACGACTTCCTCCAGTTTCGCACCCGCTTCTGGCGCATCGAGTACGTGAACCTCTTCGCCGCGTTCGTGGACGTGACGCGGGAGCGTGACGCGTTCAGCCGCCAGGTCCGCGCGAAGTATGGCTCGCTGCACCGGCTCTCCATTGACCTCCCCTACGGCCTCCAGTTTGCCGTGAGCGAGGCGGCCACGCTCGCTCCGACCGACGAGGACCGCGGCCCCGAGTTCTACCTCGCCTACCTCAACCCGGTCATCTTCTACCGCGCGCTCGACTTCGAGATGGGGAGCCCGGCCAACATGCTTCTCGCCTTCGACGGGCAGTGGACGATCCCGTCGGCCTGGCTCGGCAACCGAGGCGCGACGCTCTACTACCAGTTTGTCTTCGACGAATTCCGGGCGTCGGAGTTTTTCTCCGGCAACGGCTGGCGCAACAACAAGTGGGGGGTCACGCTGGGAGCCCGCCTCGTAGACTTGCCGGTCTCCAACCTCGACCTGACGCTCGAGTACGCGCGCATTCGCCCCTTCACCTACACGAGCGCGAACCCCGCACGCGCCTACGTCCACCGCACGGGGCTGATCGGCCATCCCATCGGGCCCAATGCGCAGGATGTCTCCTTCTTGGCTACCTATCGCCCCATGACGCGACTCCTGCTGGGGCTAGGCGGGGCGTTCACGAGCACGGGCCGCAACGCCGGGGGCTTTCCCTCGGCAGACGGCTTCTTCAACTTTGGTAGTGATCCGCTCGTCTCCTACAACGAATGTTTCCAGCGCGAAGACACGTGCTTCGGCAACGGCAACGAGTTCGGCAACGAAGTCGGCCAGGGCATCGGGCAGACACGTGTTCTGCTGGAGGGGCGCGTCGGCTACGAGCTGCTGCCGAAGTTGACCTTCGAGGTAGCCGGTCGCCTCACCAGCCAGACCGACGAGCAAGACGCCAACCGGGATTTCGGGTTCGTAGACCTCTACGCGACGCTGCGCTGGGGCCTCCCCTTCCAGAGCTTCCGGTTCTAGGCGGCAACGAACTGAAATCAGGCGGCAGGCTTCCGGTACACGAGCATGTCTTGAGGAAACCGCGTGACAGGTGCTGGCTCCACGGTGCCACGCCATTCCCCATAGAGAGGCGGTCTGGTAGCCTTCATACCTGCTGCTGCGAATGCTCCTTCGAAGAAGCCAAGCGGGTACCCAACAGCCACCTCAGGGAACTCTGGGTTCCGGACGTAGGCTTCCCCAACCGAGTGCTGGAAGGTTAGCCCAAGCCTCTGGTAGTCGGGCTGGATGAGGAAGGTGGTACACAAGCAGTGGCCGCCAGGAGTGAGCATGCGCCCGATTTCACGTATGTAATTCTCCACGTCAGGCGTGAGCATGTGCGTGAACACGGAAACGAGGAAGATGACGTCAAACGTCGCTGTCTCGTAGGGGAAACGGTACTCGCTTGCCGGGCACTGTCCTTCTGGATTGTACTCGTCGTTTTGCACATCCATCCAGTCAAACGTGAAGCCGCATGCCTGCAGCCTTTCATTCCGCTGACAGGCCTCTATGGATGGCTGGTCGATGTCCATACCCACGAACGGTTCTCGCTGGAGATACCCCGCAAGGGCATGCGCTGTACGTCCGCTCCCGCACCCGATCTCGAGCACGTGGCTCTCTGGTATCAACCCGGCGTACTGCTGGAGCGTTTCTGCAATCACGATTCCGTTTCGCTCGAACGCACGCGCGCCCAGATCCATTGAAATGCCGTTGGAGCGCACACGCGCTGGGTACGAGGGCAGCGCTGCTGTGCCGTAGAGCCTCCGAAGCACGTGATCGACAGGCCTGATAGCTTGGAGACCAGCATAGACTAAGGGATGCTGCCATGCTACCCCTTGAATACCGAGAAGAGACTTAAGCTGAGACCGGAAGGACATAAGGCAACAGAGCAAACTCCGAGGACCGACACTCCAACCCATGGAGCACGTCGGGACGATACCGGTGGCTGCGGCGTGTGCGGCAAGTCGGCTGAGTGAGTTGTGACGAGACTACGGGGCGGGCGAGTTCAACGCTGCCGAGCGCAAAGGACGTGCGCCAGAACGCGCAGGACATACCGTGTCGCAGCATCAGCCGGCCTACGGCGAGGAGGGCTCCCTCTTTCTCGAGAGGTCTCCCCTACTTGTTTCGGCAGACTGGATCCCCGCGCCTGAGTTCAAGCCTCCCGGTCATCGGGCATGACCAGAACCGGCTCGGATGTACGATGCCCGTCTCCGCTGTGGTCTGGCAGTTGCACCTCAACAGGACCTTGCACAGGCGATAGATGTCCTAGTAGCCCGAGATACTGCCCCACGATACGGTCCCACGTGTAGCGCTCTTCCACCCGAGCGACAGCCCGGGCAGAGAGGCGCTGTTGCTGGTGGGTGTCCGATTCAACGCTACGCAGCAGCGCAGGTAGCTCCTCAGGCTGGTCGAAGTAGAGCGCAGCGTCGCCGCCGACCTCACGGTTGAACACGTTGTCGTGCGCGATCACAACGTTGCCGCACCCGAGCGCCTCGAGCAGCGACGGGTTAGTGCCCCCCACAGAATGGCCGTGCAGGTAGGCCACGCTGTGGTAGCGAAGGGCCTGAAGCCGATCCTGCTCGTACACGGTGCCGATCAGACGGACACGCGGGTCACGCGCGGCGGCGTCCCGGATACGCTGGACGTAGTCGGTAGGCTGTGTGTGGTCGCCCAGGACGATGAGCGGGAGCAGGCTCGTCGAGGCGCTGTAGCCTTCGATGATCTCGGTGACATGGTTTTCCGGCTCGAAGCGGCATACCACGATATGGTACCCCTTGGGCCGCAGCTCCCACTCGGCCAGGAGCGACGGGTCTGGTCGCTCGTGCAGCGCGGGGGCACCATAGGCGATGACGTCGCAAGGCGGCATACGGCTGTAACGCTGAGCTAATGCCGTCTTTACGGCGGCGGCGTCCGCCACGAGACGCGTCGGCGTGTGCATGGCGAAGCCCTCCATCGTGCGGAGGTAGACCTTTCCGATCCAGTTGTACTTCTCGCGCGCCCACTCGATGCCGTCCATGTTGATCCAGACCTCGGTACCAAAGAGCCGAGGCAGCCAGCAGAGCGCGCTCGCGCCGTAGCCCAGCATGTAGACCACATCGAAGCGCTTGCGGGCGCGCCACAGGCAACGGACGTCGTAGAGGATCGTCGTTAGGCTACCGAGGTGGGGTGTCTCGACAAACTCGAGGCGGACTCCCCGGTAGGTTTCGGGCGCACGTGGGGTCTCCGACTCGCAGAAGACCGTCACCTCGATGCCTCGCTGGACGAGGCGGGTGGACAACTCGTCTGCGAAGGTTTCGAAGCCACCATAGTGGGCTGGTATCCCGCGCGTGCCTAGAATCGCAAGCGAGCGGACGGGGGTAGCGCGAGGGATCACAGCGAAGGGACAGCGGGTGGGGTGGGGACGCGCCAGAGGCGGATAGGTGAGGGAGCAGCACCCGACGGGAGCGCCTTGGGAGCGCGTTCAGCGCACGTTGAGGGGCACCAAAGAATACATACCGCGCAGGTGGGGAACAAGCACCCCGAACCGCCTCCGCTAAAAATGGGCCAACCTTCGCAGGCCCTTCGGGCTACCATGCGGTGCGACTCCGAGAGCCCTCCATCTTTCCCAAACATCCTAGCCCAGGCTAGGCGCTGTAGTGGACCTGGATGCCTTGCGCTGACTGCAGGGCGTCGAGGATGGAGATCAAAGCGTTGGGGACATGCCTTCCTACCCCTCTTCTTCCCCATGCTGAGGTGAACCCTAGAGCAGGACACAACTTGGGCTTCCTAGATGCCAGGCCCGTAGCTGAGCTGGCGCATAAGGGTGTGGAAGAGCGGTGCAACCTCAGGCAATAGCACGAAGGGCTCGTAGGCTCGGCCAGGCCGTACCTCCTGTTCCGCAAACGCACGACACACGGCGTCGTCGGCGAGCAGGAGCGTCTGGAAGAGCGCAGACAGCGTTGCCTGCGGGTGCGTTGTGAGGTCCTCATAGCGCACCAGGTGCACCCGATCCGGCAGGCGATGCTGCGCTTCGAGCCCAGCCTGCATGGCAAGTGCCCACTCGAGAGCAGCGCGCTGGCTATGGTCCCTGACGCCACGTAGCACCGGAACTACTGCGGTGAGGCTCGGCACATGTCTCTCCGCGTAGTCGAGCAGGTGATGCCACTTGCGGTCGTCGCGCCCCCACCAGTCGTGCACTTCGTGCCCCGACTCCACGCCGAGGCGCGCCGACCAGTCCTCGATGGAACGGCACGCATCCCACCCATTCCGCACGAGTAGCACGAACTGGGCCTCGGGAAAGAGCGCGCGCACAAAGTCCACGCGGAAAACGAGTTCGGGATACTTGTCTAGAAGTTTTCGTCCGCGCACAGCCGTTAGGTATGCGCCGAACAGTTGATGCGCCGTGTCAACTCGTGCTGCGGTGGCCTCACCTGCGTCCAGGTAAAGGCGCGCAGGGCCGGTGGCGTAGCTACCGATCACGTCCTCCTCGGGGTGGATGCGGTGCCAAATCGCTTTGGGCTCGTTGAGGAAAGCCACGGCGCGATGCATCGAAAGCACGGTTCCGAGCAACGTGGTCCCGCTTCGCCCCGTCCCAATGATGAAGATGGGCCGCTCGACGGCACGCACGGCAGGCAAGGCCAGGGCGACGTGCTGCAGACCGAACACGAGCGGATTGATCCACCGCCCTCGCGTGGTGAGCGGGCGCCCTTCCACGAGCGCCCAGCTGACGAGGCGGCTGAGGGCCTTCGTCGGGCGCGTTCGAACGTAGCGAGCGGTGAGTTGGGCAGGCATGGGTCGTCGGGGGCGAGCGTGGCCTCGGGCGTCACTTCGGCACGGTGCTAGGTATGGAGCACCTGATCATACACGGCACGAATCTGCGCGTAGTGAGCGTCAGGACTGAATCGCTGCTTTACCTTCGCCCGTCCTGCCCGTCCCATCTCAACGGTCTGCTCCGGTTCAGATGAGAAACCCCGCAGGATGGCCCGTAGCTCCTCGATATTGCCAGGCTCAAACAGATAGCCGTCGACCCCATCCTCGATGAGCTCTGGAATACCTCCGATTCGGCTGCCGACGACGGGCCTCGCGTAGGCGAGCGCCTCAAGGATAGACATAGGGCAGTTCTCGTACCATTCGGCAGGCAGCACTGTGCAACGGGCACCGCGGATTAGATCCTCGAGGGCCTGACCACGCTGGAAGCCGAGAAAGCGGATGTGAGACCACCCCTGGCGCTGGACCTCCGCTTCGAGTTCGCTGCGCGCCTTGCCCTCCCCCGCGATCCAGAGCGGCAGCGCAGGCACGGCCCCCGCCGCCTCGATGAGGGTGAACAGGCCCTTCAGGCGCTCTAGCCGGCCGAAGTAAAACGCGTAGCTACCCGTATCTGTGGCAGGCTCGACTGCCTTGGCATCGACAAAGTTGTGGACGGTCGTGATGCGCCCTGCGCCGAGGCCATACTCCTCCATCTTACGACGCATGAAGTCACTTACCGCGATGAAGTGGTCCACGCGGCGCACATCCCCCGCCCAGCGCGACAGGTATGCCTCCGCTATGCTGGCTGCCGTACGCATGACACTGCCTCGGTTGCAGCGCCTGGGCAACGCACGCCAGAACGACTGGCCCGCGCATGCCTCGCACACCGCACCGTTTGAGACGAACGAGTAGACGGGGCAGGCAAGCTTGTACTCGTGCAGGCTCTGCACAACAGGCACGCGTGCCTCGTGCAGGGGCCCAAGTATCGAAGCGGTGAGTTGTCCGTAGTAGATGTGTAGGTGCGCGAGGTCGGACTGTGCTTCGGCCAGCACCCGCTGCATCGCCGTGCGCGCTTCCGTGGACCACAGGAAGCGGAGGGCGTCGGTGAGGCGCGGCTCGCTCGGGTTAACGCCAGCCGGGAAGTAGTCTGCCCAAGGCGTCGGCTCGTTGCGCTCGTGGGCGGTCGCGAACGGGACCACGGCGTGCCCCCGGCTTTTAAGCAACGCCCCCAGGGCAAGCATATAGCGGTCAGAGCCACCGCCCACAAAGTAGTGGTGGCCTACGTTGAGCACCGACGGTGGCGTGGACGTAGCTACGGGTTCTGCCGAAACGTGGAGGGGGGACGAGGTCACCGTGCGTGAAGCATGCGAGGGTGAGGCGGTAACGCGAGCGCTGGCTTCTTCGGTCAAAGACTTGTCCTCACACCGACGCCGTCGCCGCGACAGGCTGCTCCTGCTCGTCGAGGCTTACCCGGTACATGGCCACAAGTGCCAAGGCGAGGTAGAGGTAGAGGTAGCTGTACGGAACACTCACAAACATCATCGTCACGAGCGTAGCCACCACCATGCTGCGGAGTGCGACCGAGATCTGCCGCGCCTCCTTCAGCGCATACTGCCTGAGGTGAGCCGCACGCGTGAATAGCACGTAGCAGAGCATTAGCAGGGCTACCAACCCGGCCACCCCACCTTCCAGCGCGACGCGGAGGAAGTAGTTGTCGAGGTTGACCAACTCGTCGCGCGCCTCGATCATGTTGCGTTGCATACCGAAGCCGAGGACGAAGTGTGACGGGTCGGAGGTCAGCATTGTACCTACGATCACGTACTGCGCCAGCCGGTAGAGCGCGCTCTCGTCCTCCGCGATGTCTATCGACTGCTCTACCGTCACCTGGTTGACGACATTGAGCACACCGAGCGCGCTGTAGAAGGACACGACCAACGCGACCACCAGCACAACGAACCGGAGTGCCCGGTCGATGCGGCTGCGCTGATAAAACGCGAAGAGCGCATAGGCCGCAACCACGGCGCCGAGCGTGAGGACACCTGACCGGCTTATCGTCCAGAAGATTGAGATGGGGGCTAAGACCAGCGCGGGGGTCACCACAGCCCAGCGGGTCGACAGCCGTCGCGTACGGAGCGCGATGACCGCAAACGGCGCCGCGATGCAGAGAAACGACGAAAGTTGGAGGGGGTTGGTAAAGGTCCCCATCACCCGGTAGCCAACCGCGCGGTACTTCCCCTCAACGCTGAGCGTGCCGACCACCTTGTAAGAGACCTCGACGATCCCTTCGAAGAGCGAGCCACCTTTGAGTTGCTCCGCGACCGTCCACAGCTCGTTGAACAGCATCGAACCCGCAATCACGACGCAGACGGCAACCACGTCCCGCCCCGAGCGCACCACCATCGCCGCGAAAAGGGCCACGTTGACGGTGATGAGGTACTCGTTGACGAGCGCTGAGACAACGCCCACCTCTAGCCCCGTATGGACTGCGGAGGCAATCACTTTCACCACGAATACCCCCCATAGCGCTACCCAGACCCAGCGGTCCCGACGTAGCCGCCGAAGTCCTTCGTGCACTCGAATGTCGCCCAGGAGCCACAGCATGATCCACACGACCAACAACCCGAGCGACGTGAGAAATTGCGCCGAGAGGGCAAACCCTTCGTCGGACACGCCGACGGCGAGAAAGCGCGAGAAGGTCGAGTACAGAAAGAGGAAGCTCAAGAATGCTCCCCGGGGATAGGCTAGAGCGGCCACCGCGAAGCCTGCGGCCCCCACCAAGTAGATCCCTATCATGGAGCTAGGGTACACGGCGGGTCCGTAACACTACCGTGGGACGGGCGACGGGAGGCCTCCTCAACCACGTGCGCGCGCGACAACGGTACGCCCCACCCGGCCCTGCGAACCAGCGCTTTAGAGCGCACCAGGGCACTCCGCACGTAGCGAAAAGTAGGCATGCGAAGCGGGGCCGTGAGCGCAGCAGTAACCCCACGCCGGGCAGGTACCGCATAGCCCCACTGGTCCAACGTTGGCCCTAGGATGGCATGGAGGAGGCGTTGCTGCGCGGGCGTCGCCGTGCGCTTCCACCCAGCGACGCGGGATGGATCTAGCTGGCCCGTTGCCTTTCCCTTCCAGTCACGCTCCCAATCCGGCACGGTACTTCCTCCCTGCTCTGGATTGAGCATGCTCGGTTCAAACGCGATCCCCAGAAATGCACACAGGGCCTCGAGTGTCGGCACGGGCGTCATGAGGAGGTCTTCGTACCGAACGATGTGCACCCGCTCCGGGTGCGCCTCGAGGAACGTTGCGCCCACGTCCATGCGGTATGTCCACTCCGCAGCATGCAAGGCCAGCACATCATGCGCCCACGGCATCCGCTGGAGCGACAGCACGGCGTCGCGCCCGTCTCGAATGATCCACACGAACCGGCACGCGGGGAACCACTCGACCAGCGTCTCCGCATAGAGCTGGTGGACGGGACTCTTCTCGACGACGTAGAGCTTGTCCTGCTGCTCGGCGTACTCTTCGAGGATCGCGAGCATCAACGCGGACGGGTCCTCTTCGTACGGACCAGTCGTCTGTTCCATACGCTGCGCTACCCGGTGCCAGTCCACATTTACGTCCCGCAAGCGAGGATACGTGCGTAGCACTCCCTCGACAAACGCGGTCGGGCTCACCGGCTTAGGCAAGCCCGCCGGACGGTAGTGCTCGTGGATGGCCGCAGCGAACCGGGTCTCCGGCGGCACAGCCACCAGCGAGTGGCGACTCAGCAGGTCCGCGAGCAGCGTGGTGCCGGAGCGAGGGAATCCGATGACGAACGTAGGCGCGGGCATAGGCGCATGAAAGAGGCCAGCAGCGTCGGTTCTGACGTCAGAACTCCTGCCCTGTCGGACTGCTGCGCTGCTAGACGTATGTGGGCAGAACCCACCGTCAAACATACAGCGTGGCGCTACAGCTGCCTTACGGCAATAAAGCACCGCGGGATGAAGGCAGGTCGCAAGCCAACAAGGGTGCTGGTGCGCGCCCACAGCACGGCTGTGTGACGTAGGACCTAGTCTAGGCGAGGTCGAGGCGTTGGTAAGAAGAACAGTGGGTTGATTCGGAAGGTGCGCCACACCCACCACGCGGCGAGGATGTTCTGGAGCGCCATCGCTGCCGAGGTCGCGAGCGCAGCCCCCAGCCCGCCGAGCGCTGGGATCAGCACCACGCATCCCACGGCCAGGAGCGCGGTCGAGATGACCGTGAACGTTTGCATCGAGCGCTCGTGGCCACTCATCACGAGAAGGGTACCCACCGATCCCGTGACGAGGTTGATGACATAGCCGACGGCCAGGACTCGCAAAACGGCAGTGCCTTCGAGGAACGCCTCGCCGAACAAGCCGAGGATAAGATGGGGCACGGCCAGTAGCGCTATCAGCAAGGGGATGGCAAGGACGGTAGTCAGCATTGAGGTGCGCCGCACGAGCCTCGCCAGTTCTACCGCCTGCCGCTGGTGGACGAGCGCGGCAAACTGGGGGGCCGCCATCACGTTGATCGCCATGAGGACGAATCCCGCTAGCGTAATGACGCGCACAGCAATGGCTAGGATGCCGGTTTCTGCGCTCGTGGCCAGCGCGCCGAGCAGCAGGACGGGTAGCCAGTTCGTAAGCACGCCCATAATTGCAATGCCATGGAGCGGCAGGCTGGTGGTTGCTAGCAGCCGTACCGGGAAGACGGATGCGTCGCCGGGCGGGAGGCGTGTGTGCCACCAAAGCGCCCCCACCAGTAGCCCCCCGGCTGTTGCTAGGGCGTAGGCATGGAGCGCGTGCGGCACCGTTGCCCGGCCTGCCACGTAGAGTACGCCAAGCAAGAGCAGCGTGAGCACTTGGTTGAGCACCACCTGCACTAGCTGCGAGGCCGCGATGTCGCGCCGCCCACGCAGGAGTCCGACATATACCCAGGCCAACCCGAGCGGCACCACACCCCAGGCTACGGCTCGCAGCGAGGGAGCCAAGTCAGGCTTTCCGAACACGTCCTCAGCGAGCAAGTCGGCCCCGAACGCCAGCCCAAGGCCTCCCAGCAAAAGCGGACCGATCGCCACGCCTAGGCTTCTCCACGCCAAGCTGCGCACGCGCCCCCAGGCTCTCTCCGACGCCTCAGCTGCCACGAAGCGAACCACTGACTGGTCTACGCCCAAACGCCCCAGCACCGTAACGACGGAGAGCGCTCCGAGCGCCAGGTAGAACTCGCCCGTACCGTCCGGTCCGAACACACGCGCCACGGTATAGCTGAGGGCGAAGCCCGCTCCGGCACCGAGCACCTTCGCGGTGAAAGCTACCGCCGCCCCACCGACGAGGTCACGGGTGTGAACTCCCAGGCGATCCAGCCAACGAGCGACGAAGCGAGGCGGAGCGTTCAAGACAGCGAGCGACCAACTCAGGAGACAGCCAACGTCTACGACAGCCCGCTCAAGGAGCAGCGGTAGGCTGGAGCCCAGCTACCACGTCGGCGAGCGCTGCGTGCCAGTCGGCGGGCGCGATGCCGAAGGTACGCGCGATGCGGTCCGTATCCATCCGCGAGTTGGCGGGCCGCGCAGCAGGCGTGGGATAGGCTGTTGCCGGGATTGGCTCGACGCGCCCCACGGCTAAGGCTTCATGTCGACGGGCTTCTTCGAAAATGGCGTCCGCGAAGCCGTGCCAGGTCGTGAAGGGCGCGCCGCAGAAGTGGTAGGTGCCCCAATCACCGTCGCGCTCGACGGCCTGCTGGAGTGCGGTCAGCGCAGCATCGGCGATAGCGCTCGCAGGCGTGGGCCCGCCGTGCTGATCGGCGACGACTCGTAGCGCCTCGCGTTCGCGTCCGAGCCGGAGCATCGTCTTGACAAAGTTGCTCCCGTGCCGAGAGAACACCCAGCTCACGCGGAGGATGAGATGCCGACTCAGCGCTGCACGGATTGCCTGCTCCCCTGCCCACTTGCTCTGCCCGTACACCCCGAGCGGGGCCGCCGGATCGCCCTCCGCGTACGGCTCCGGCTTTGTCCCATCGAACACGTAATCGGTTGAGAAGTGCACGAGCGGGATGCCGAGTTGGACGCACGCGGCTGCGAGTTGGGCAGGACCGTCGCGGTTGACGGCAAAGGCGAGCCCGGACTCCGACTCGGCGCGGTCCACGGCCGTGTAGGCTGCGGCGTTGACGATGGCATCGGGCCGCTGTGCCGCCACGAAGGACCGCACCGCGTCTGCGTCCGTGAGGTCAACGTCGGCGCGCGTCAGACCGATGGCCTCCAGACTGTGTTGCGCGGCGCGGGCGACCAGTTCGCGGCCGACCTGACCGTTCGCGCCAGGGATCAGAACACGCATCGTTCTAGCGTACGCCGTCGCCAATGCACTCGGCGGGTAGCTCCGCCAGCGACAGCTCCGCCAGCGGCTTGAGCGTCTGGTCTTTCTTCGAGAGGGTCGGCTCCGCAAACGGCCAATTGATTCCGAGCGCGGGATCGTTCCAGAGCACGCCACCCTCGTCCTCAGGGTAGTAGTAGTCGGTGCACTTGTACTGAAAGTCGGCGACTTCGCTGAGCACGCAGAAGCCGTGCGCGAAGCCGGGCGGGATCCATAGCTGGCGGTGGTTGTCCTCCGACAATTCCGTCCCGGTCCACTGCCCAAACGTTGGCGAGCCGGGGCGTACATCCACGGCGACATCGTAGACCGCCCCTCGGGGGACGGAGACGAGCTTGCCTTGGGGGTACTGCTTCTGGAAGTGGAGCCCGCGCAGCACCCTCCTCCGCGAACGCGAGTGGTTGTCCTGTACGAAGCGGTACGGAATGCCTGCCTCCTCGTAGCGCTCAGCGTTGAACGTCTCCAAGAAGAACCCCCGGACGTCGCCAAACACACGCGGTTGGACGATCAGCACGCCGGGAAGGTTGGTTTCAACGATGTTCATTTTTGATTGATGCTCTCAGATGTGCGCTGTGTCCTTCAAGCGGAAATCGCCCATCTCACGTGGTCAAATCTGCAGGGTAGCGTTGGACGGCAGCCTGGTCGAGCATGCGCAGGAGATACTGCCCGTAGGTGCTCTTTGCCAGCGGCGTCGCGAGGGCGCGCAGCGCATCGGCGTCAATGTAGCCCATCCGGTAAGCGACCTCCTCGGGGCAAGCGATCTTGAGCCCCTGCCGCGCCTCGACGACCTCGACGAAGTTGGCAGCCTCCAAGAGCGACTGGTGCGTCCCCGTGTCAAGCCAGGCCGTCCCACGCCCGAGCACCTCCACATCGAGCAGGCCGCGGTCGAGGTAGGTCTTGTTCACATCCGTGATCTCGAGCTCGCCTCGTGCCGACGGTGCTAGGTTGCGCGTGATGTCGGTGACGGCCCCGTCGTAGAAGTAGAGCCCGACGACTGCGTAGCTCGACTTAGGCTTGACTGGCTTCTCTTCGATGCCAAGTGCGCGACCATCGGCGTC
Organism: Bacteroidota bacterium; assembly: GCA_039208155.1. GTDB lineage: Bacteria > Bacteroidota > Rhodothermia > Rhodothermales > Rubricoccaceae > JBCBEX01. The sequence continues at coordinate 13,086 of JBCCRG010000015.1, forward strand.
GAAGTGGACGACGCCGTAGCGCTCGGGATCGCGAACGTAGTAGCCGAAGACCGTAGCACCGCCCTGCTCCTCCACGCGGGTGCGGGCGCGGCGGAGCGTGGTGGTAAGGCCCTGGCCGTAGAAGATGTTGTCGCCCAGGATGAGGCTCGCAGGCTCGCCTGCCAGGAACTCCTCGCCGATGAGAAACGCTTCCGCGATACCGTTGGGCGCGTCCTGAACAGCGTAGTTGAGGTCGAGGCCCCAGGCACGGCCGCTGCCGAGAAGCCGCTGGAAGTGTGGCAGGTCATGCGGTGTCGAGATGATCAGGATCTCCCGGATGCCCGCCAGCATGAGCGTGGTGAGCGGGTAGTAGATCATCGGCTTGTCGTAGACCGGCATGAGCTGTTTGCTGAACGCAAGCGTTAGCGGGTGCAGCCGCGTGCCTGAACCACCGGCGAGGATGATGCCCTTCATGGGTTATTTGGTGCGTGCGAGGTGGCGGAAAAGGTATGAGGGCGCGGCCTGCAAGGATGGTGCCCTGCGCCGCGCCCTCTTGGAGTTTGAAGCCATTCTTGGAGCCCGCTTCCAGGCTATGAGGAGACCGAGGGGGTTGCCGACCTAGCACATAACGCTTTTGCACTTGGACATCCAACCACCTCGGCCCCCTCCTAACCGGGCGAGTAACTCAGGAGGGAAACGTCGAGCCAGCTCTAGGCAGGAAGCAGCCCCTCGTTCTGCAGGTAGGCGATGATTGTGTCGACCGCCTCCTGGACCGGCATCGTGTGCGACGGGATGTCGATCTCGGCGTTCTCGGGAGCCTCGTAGGGGTCCGAGATGCCCGTGAACTCCTTGATCTTGCCTTCGCGGGCCATCTTGTAGAGGCCCTTCACGTCGCGGGCCTCGCAGACCTCAAGCGGCGTCGAGATGAAGACCTCGATGTAGTTGCCGACGGACGAGATCAGGTCGCGGTTGGCCTTGCGGTCGGCGAAGTACGGCGCGATGGGCGCGCAGACGGCGATGCCGCCGTGCTTGGTGACTTCGCTGGCCACATAGCCGATGCGCTGCACGTTGGTCGAGCGGTCCTCGCGCGAGAAGCCGAGGCCCTTCGAGAGGTGCGTGCGCACGACGTCGCCGTCAAGGAGCGTCACGGCGCGCTCGCCGAACTCCAGCAGGCGCACGACGAGGGCGTTGGCGACGGTGCTCTTGCCCGAGCCCGAGAGGCCGGTGAAGAAGACCGTGAAGCCTTGCTTTTCCTTCGGCGGGTAGCTCTTGCGCAGTTCTGCGACGATCTCGTCGTACGAGAACCAGTTCGGGATCTCAGCGCCCGTGCGGAGCTTCTCGCGCAGCTGCGTGCCGGAGATCATGCTGAACTCCTTGCCCGCGGCCTGGACCTCGTCGATCGGCGCGTAGGCGTCATCGGCGGGGACGTAGACCATGAGGCGGAACGGCACCATCGTGACGCCGATCTCCTCGGAGACGGAGGTGAAGAGCTCCTGCGCGTCGTACGGGCCGTAGATCGGCTCGCCGTCGGAGCCGTTGCCCGGCCCGGCGTGGTCGCGGCCCACGACGAGGTGGGTGCAACCGTAGTTCTTGCGGATGATGCCGTGCCAGACGGCCTCGCGCGGCCCCGCCATGCGCATGGCGAGCGGGAGGAGGCTCAGCATCGCCCGGTTCTCGGGGTAGTACTCAAGCAGCTTCTTGTAGCAGCGGACGCGCGTGAAGTAGTCCACGTCGCCCGGCTTGGTCATGCCCACGACCGGGTGGATGAGCAGCTTGCCGCCGATGTCCTCGGCTGCGAGGTCCGTGAGCTCCTTGTGCGCGCGGTGCATCGGGTTGCGCGTCTGGAAGGCGACGACCTGGTTGACGTCGAGCTCTTCGAGGAGGGCGCGCAGTTCGGCGGGCGTCCGGCGAAGGTCGGCGAAGTCGTAGTGCTTCGGCAGCTGCACGCCTTCGAGCGGACCGCCGATGTAGTGCGTGCCGGCCTGCTCCATCAGGTAGGCGACGGCCGGGTGCGCCGTGTCGGTGGTGCCGAAGACCTTCTCGGCCTCGACGCCCTTGTCGGCATCCCAGATGTCCTCGACCGTGATGACGGCGAGCATGAGGCCGGTCTTGTCGCGCAGCGCGATACGGTCGCCGGCGCTGTACTGCTTGGCCGTGTCGGCGTCCACGTCGAGCGTGATCGGCATCGGCCAGAGCGTGCCGTCGGCGAGGCGCATGTCGCTCACGACGCCGTCGTAGTCGGCTTTGTTGAGGAAGCCCTTGAGCGGGCTAAAGCCGCCGTTGAGGATCAGCTCGATGTCGCAGAGCTGGCGGTCAGAGAGGGTAATCGAGGGAAGATCCGCGTTAGCCTTGGTGGCTTCAGCGACATCGACACCAGCGACGAGGTCGCAGAGGTTGCCGCCGTGCGGGGCAATGAGAGCAGCCGTAGTCTGGCTCATAGTAGAGAGGTTGGAGGTTGTGTGCGGAGGGATAGAGGGAGTGAGTTCCTACCGGATGATCTGGAACGAAACCCCGCGTAGCAACGCGGTTGGGGGGTTTTCGCCGCATCCTCGTTTTCCGAGGAGCGCCCGCCTGGGGAATCTCCCATACCAGCCGTGTGCCGTCTCCCTTTGCGCCCGCTTCTGGGGAACGCTACTGTGACGTACGCGGCGATTGGTGCGCTACCGCGTCTCGTTTCCGCCCCCCCTCCCTTCCTCGGATTCGCGTCAACCTACCCGATGGTGTTGACTTGCTCACTGTAGGAGCACGCGTCCCATTGAAACACGACGCGCAGTCGGCCCTGCGTCCATGCGGAGCGTACAGCCTGTCGGACGGCTACTCAGACCGGATGGACTGGATCGGGTTTGCCATGGCGGCGCGCAGGGCTTGGCTGCCGGCCGTGAGCAGGGCGAGCAGGAGCGCCCCCAGCACCGCCACGGCGAAGGGGGTAACGCCCAACTCGACCCGGTAGGCAAATCCCTCCAGCCAGCGGTTGATGAGCAGCACCGCGACTGGAATGGCGACGGCACAGGCAAGCCCCACCCAAACGAGAAAGTCGCGCGAGAGCAGGCCGACGAGGCCAGGCACCGTCGCTCCGAGCACCTTGCGGACGCCGATCTCCTTGCGCCGCTGCTCGGCTGCATAGGCCGCCAGCCCCACCAGACCCAGCGCGGCGATCAGCGTCGCGATCCCCGCGAACCACCAGGCCATCGTGCCAAGTTGGCGCTCGTACTGGTAGATCTGATTGTATTCGTCGTCAACGAAGCGGTATTCGAGCGGGTAGGCGGGGCTGAACGTCTCGGTTGCGGCGGCCAGGCGCTCCAACGCGGTGCTGGCTTGTCCCGGCGCGGTGCGTACGAACGCCAACGCCCAGCTTGAGGTGCGCGGGGAGGTCAGCCAAAAGATCGTTGGGGACGTAGGGCTGCCCGCGGCCCGCATGTGGAAGTCCTTGACCACGCCGACGATCTCGCCTTCACCGTCCCACAGCGTGATCCGCTCGCCGACGGGCGCGTCGAAGCCCATCAGGCGCGCGGCCGTCTCGTTGATGATGAAGTTCGACGAATCCGACGCGATGTCTGCCGAGAAGGTGCGCCCCGCCGCCATCTCCATTCCGAGCGCCTCGATGGCTGCGGCGTCGATACCCATGTAGTGGAACGAGGCCGACACGGTGGGGTCTTTGCCGCGCCATTCGACACTGCCCGTCGACGAACCCATCTGTAGCGGATTGCTGTGCGCGGCACCGACATGCGTGATCGCGGGATCGTCCACGAGGGCGCTCCGAAAGGCATCGTAATTGTCCGCAGCTCCGTCACGCAACGAGGCCATGATCAGCTCCTCGCGGTCGAGCCCAATGTCACGGTTCTGGAGGTAATCGACCTGGGCCGCCACGGCGAGGGTCCCAACGATGAGCACGATGGAGGCGGCGAACTGGAACACGACGAGGCTTCGCCGCAACGCCAGCCCGCCCTTGCGCTCGCCTTTGAGAATCTTGACCGGGCTGAAGCGCGAGAGCACAACCGCCGGATACAGACCCGCTACGACGCCTGCGAGCACGGCCACGCCGAAGAAGCCGAGCCACATCCACGCAGGGAGGCTGACCGCTCCGAGGTCCTTATCGAGCAGCGCCCCGAACGGGGTAGCGAGGAGGGAAAACAACACGAGGGCCGCTGCGAAGGCGACCAGCGCCATCAGCACGGACTCGCCGAGGAACTGCCGCACCAGGCTGCCACGGGTCGCGCCCATCGACTTGCGGACGCCGATCTCGCTCGCCCGACGGGTAGCGCGCGCCGTGGCGAGGTTAGTGAAGTTGATGCACGCTAGCGCGAGCAGGAGGCCTGCGATAATCGAGAACGTGCGCACGCCCTCGATGCGGCCGCCGACCTGTACGCCGTTGTCGTACGCCCCATGGAGGTAGCGCTCGCTGTAGCGCTGCACGAAGGCCGTCGTGATTTCGATCTCGTCGCGTTCGAGCAGCACGTCGCTCATCTTGCGGTTGAGCGCCGCGATGTCCGCGTCGGGGCGGAGCGTCACGTAGAGCTCCATGGCGTTGTTGCCCCAGTCCATGACCCA
>JBCCRG010000016.1:0-17270 GCA_039208155.1 Bacteroidota bacterium
ACGACCTCCGCGAGGTCGCCCTCGGTAGCAGGGCTCAGGTCCTCGTCGTCATCGCTGTCGCAGCCGGACCCGGCGACGAAGCTCAGCAGGAGCAGGGCGAGGAGCAGGCGAGAGGTGGGCATGGGGGCAAAGAGCTAGATCTGGAGAAGAGACGGACCGTCCGCTCCGCAGGTGAGGGAAGCTGCTCGGGCAGCACGGGGTACGTCCGGCGGCTAAGGTACGCTACCGACCCCATTGGTCAGGTAGGCGGAACCGTTCCCAAAAAAAGCGAGGCACCCCGGCAGGGATGCCTCGCTTCACGCAGAAAGTGTCGAAGAGCTTACTCTTCAGTTTCCAACACGCCGTCGATAATGTGGACGATGCCGTTGCTCGTGGTCACGTTCGGAGTCGTGACCCGGGCTTGGAACTGTTGCATGCCCATCATGTCCGTGAACGGATTGATGAACACCACACCGTCTGTCAGGCTGAAGGTGAGGCTCTGGCCTTTCAGGAGTGTCTCAGCCATCAGGTTGTCCGTGATGTCGCCCGCGAGGACCGGGGCACCATTCTGCGCAGGCAGGACGTGGTACAGAAGCAGATTAACGAGAGCATCGCCTGTCGGGAAGTCCTCCATCATCTCGTCGAGATCAGCTCTGTAGGCAGCAAACGCGTCGTTGTCCGGTGCAAAGACCGTGATGTTGGGCGACGTAGCGAGCGCCTCGGCCAGCCCAGCGTTGATCACCTCGGCTTCGAGCTCGCCCAACGAGGGCGTGACGATGACGCGCTCGACGACGTTGAGGTGGCTGAGTAGCACGCCGCCGATCACGTGTACCACGCCGTTGGTGGTCTGATTGTCCGCAGCGGCCACCTGGACCCCATCGACGCGGATGACCGGCCCATCGACAGTGACCGTCAGCCGCTCACCCTGGAGGGTCTCGAGCTCCTGGCCGCCCATCATCGCGAGGTCCGCTGCGTTGAAGCGACCCGGCACCACATGGTAGGTCAGGATCTTCGTCAGCAGGTCCGTCTCAATGTCGGTTACCGGCTCACTGTTCGTCGAGATAGCCCCGAAGGCGTCGTCGTCGGGAGCGAAGACCGTGAACGGACCCGCTGCTGAGAGCGCACCGACGAGGTCGGCTGCTGTAAGGGCATCAACGAGTTCATCCAACCCGGGCGTGGCAATCGCGCGCTCCGGGATAGTGAGGGCATCGAGCAGCACCGCGTCAATGACGTGGATCACCCCGTTCTCGACGGGAACGTCGGCGAGGGCCACAGCCGCGCCGTCCACGAAGACGCCGGTCGCGTTCACTGTGACCTCGAGCTCGTCACCAAGGAGGGTCTCGAGCATCTGGCCGTCGGACAGCTGGGCGGCCGTCACCTTGCCAGGCACGACGTGGTACCGGAGCAGCTTCGGCAGGAAGCCCCCCTGCTCCACATCGCGGGTGTCGATGTTGCCAAAGGCATCGTCGTTGGGGGCAAAGACGGTGAAGGGGCCGGGCCCTGCGAGCGCGGCCGCTAGTTCGGCGTCATCGAGTGCCTCGGCCAGGTCGTCGAGGTCACCGGTCAGGCCCGCACGCTCGGTCACGTTGAGGCTGCCCAGCAGCACCTGGTCGACGACGTGGATGACCCCGTTGGCGACGGTGACGCTGGCAACCACATTCACGCCCGCGTTGACCGTTGCAATGCCCTCCTCGTCCACAGCGAGCAGGAGCGGCTCGTCGTCGTCGAGGGTGGTTAGTGTCTCGCTACCGTTCACGTCGAAGGCTTCCGTGGCACCAGCTACAACGTGGTAGAGAAGCAGGTTTGTCTGGCGATCCTCGGGCAGGTCATCCTCGTCGAAGGCATCGGAGGCTCCCGTCGCCGCGTCGTTCGGAGCGAAGACGGTCAGCGAAGCGTTGGTTTCCACCTGCAGGGCCCCGACTAGGCCGGCCTCCACGAGTTGTCCGACAAGGCCCGTAAAGTTCGGCGCCAGCGAGACGAAGTCGACCACGTCGAACGGGCTCGTGATCACCTTGCTGATGCCGTGCACGATACCGTTGGTGGCAGGCGTGTCGGTGGTGACCACCGGGGCGCCATCGATGTAAACCGTGCCGCCGACGATGCGCACGACGAGTTCGCGTCCCTGCAGGGTCGGGAGGCGCTGGCCGTCGGAGAGGTCCGCTGCCGCGAAGCGGCCCGGCACCACGTGAGCCGTCAGAAGCGTGCTCAGGGTGTCGCCCCGGGTCAGGCTACCATCCTCCTCGGTGGCGAGCAGCACGTCGAGGATGCTGATCGTGCCGTCCGAGGTGGCCGCGCCCAGGGCCGCGAACGCGCCGTCGTTGGGAGCGAAGAGCGTGAACTCGCCTTGGCCATCGTCGAGCGCCCCGAGCAGGTCGGTGACGATGAGGGCGTCCTTGAGTGTGGAGAAGTTCGCGGCGTCTTGCACGATGTCGGCGACGCTCTGGAACGGCGATGGAGTGGGATCGGCATCGTCGGAGACGTCACAGCCGACGAGCACGACGGCCAGCAGCGCGAGCGCTGCAAGGATGTGGGATAAGCGGTGGGACATGGCGAAGTAGCGTAGATGATGGCGAGAGTGCGCGAGCAGAGGGGCTGGCATCGGGGGAGGTGAAGCGCGCCCAGGTGAGCCGCACAGACTGACGAACAGCCTTGAAAATTACGGGACGCGTGGCAAACGAACCAGATGGGGGTGGGAACGCCCGCCATTTCACAGAAAACGTTCTGGTTCGCCCCGGGTTCGATGGGCCAGCCTTGTGCTTGTTAAAGAAGCACTTGTGCGCTGATATGGAGGCTGCGTCCGGGAAGGTAGCGCGTGAGCGGGGCGTACCCAGCGCCCTCCGACGTGCCTTCTAGGCTCCAGTCGAGCACATTAGCGCGGTCAAACACGTTTCGCACATCAATGCGGAGCGCCACCGTGGGCGTACCAAACGCGCGGGGTGAGAAGGCGCGGGTGAGGCTCACTCCAAGGTCGAGCTCGTGGTGGGCCGGGACGTCATCGGACGCGGGTGCGTCGAACTGAAACGGCCCCAGGGGCTCGTCCTCGAAGAAGTCGTAGTACGCCTGGCGGAAGCCCCAGGCGCGCCCCAGCACCGAGCGCCAGCGCCCGTGCACCTGCACCCCGCCGCCGACGTTGAGGTCGCTCCAGGCGGTGAGGCGATGGGGCTCATTCCACGGAGCCTGCACGTAGCGCCCATCGAAGCGGCTGGCGAAGCGACGCTCGGCCACGTCGTAGCCGTAGCTCACGGAGGCAGTGCCACGCCGGTGGGTGTGCGTCACCCGGAGCGCCAGGCCATAGGCGAAGCCCTCGCCCGGTTCGAGCAGGGCGGCCTGCGTAATCGGCGTCGGGGCCGTCTCGCCTGCTGCCGAGGCGTGCTGCACGAGCACGTCGTAGTTGAGCGCGTGGATGAGCGGCTGCCACTTGTAGTAGCCCTCAGCCTGGATCGTCCAGGCGGCGTGCGGCGTTGCGAGCACATCGAGCGCGGCCTGGTAGGTGCGGGGCGGCGCGAGGTCGCGGCCGATGGGGAGCCAGAAGCGGACGGAGGGCGCAAGGGCGCTCGGGCCGAGGTTGCTTAGGTCGTACTGCTCCACGAACTGCCGATAGAGGCCGCCTGCGATCCGCACAGCGGTGATCGGGCCCCTGGCGAGGTCGTGCCGGATCGAGAGGCGGGGCTCGAGGTAGGCCGTGGCGCGGTCGGGCACGTACGTCGCGCGCAGGCCCGGCTCGATGACAGTCCGCAGCCCGAGCGTCCACGTGTGGCCCAGGTAGCCCGCCATCCGCCACTGCGCATCGGCGAGCTCCAAGCTGTCGAGGCCGAGGCCGTTGCCGCCGTCCAGCGTGAAGCGGTGGTCCACCCGGACGAGTTCGAGCCCGCCTTCGAGGAGGTGAGACGGGCTCACACTATAGGTGGCGCGGCTGTCGAGGGCGATCTCGCTCACCCGGTTGGCGTCGTCCGCGGCCGCATTCGCGTCGAGTTGGTCGCGCAGGGTCGCCTCAGCCGTAGGGACGTCGGTCGGCGCAGGGAAGCGCTGCGTCCCCATCTCGTAGGCGTGGTCGAGACGATGCGCGCTGGCGCGGAATCCTGTTTCGAGCATGGTCCGCGCACCGAGCAGCGTCGTGGCCCGGACCCGGGCCCCTGCGTTCGACCAGCGGTAGTGGTCGCGCGTGAGCATGAGCAGCGCCTCCTCGTTGACGCCTTCCGTCGCGCCGTCGCGGCCATTCGCGGAGGTTTCGGTGGGGAGGCCAGGTGCGGGTGTGCTCGCAAATAGCTCCGTGCCGATGCTGCTGCGACCGTAATAGCCCGTCGTGTGCAGCGAGGTGAACGGGGTTAGCCGAAGGGAGGCGGCTGCATGGAGGTCCGCGAAGCTCAGGTCCGAGCCGTGCCGGTGCGCATCGAAGCCGCCGGGCGCGACCTGGCCGCCCAGGAGGTCACGGGTGAAGACCGGGTCGACGACGTTCCAGTCGCGCAGCGTCCGGTCGAGCACCGGGTCGCGGACGAGGCCCCACAGGCTGGTGCGTGCGGACACCATGGCCTTGCCGGAGGCCTGCCCGATGCGGAACGGCGTGTGCAGGCGACCGCTCGTGCTGAGTTGGTCCGAGAGCACCGCCACTCCACCACGCGTCGCTGCCTGGCCAGGCGGCGTAAGCGTGTGCTCGGCCTCGATGACGCCCGCCGTGTAGCTGCCATGACGTGCGCCGAAGCCTGCCTTCTGTACCGTCAGCCGTCCGAGCGCGAGGGGGCTAAACGCGCCCAGCATCCGCCCGAGCGCGACGGGGTAGAACACCGGGATGCCGTCGAGCAGGAACTGGTGCTCCCCCGCCTCCCCGCCTTGGATGTGGAGGTCGGCGAGGGCAGGCGAGCGGGTCACGCCGAGCACCGTCGCGGCCTGGTCGAGTGGGTCTAGCGAGGCGGCCTCCGCGTTCCAGTTCGCGTGGTCGAGCGTGCGTGCTCCGCGCCCGAGCGTTTCTGACGGAAGGCGTTGTTGGAGCCCGTTCACCACAACCGGCGCGGCCTGCGATGTAGTCCGGCGCAGCGCGATCTGACGGCGGGCCTGCCCGCCCTCGGGCACCATCACGCTGTCGAGTTGGGCCTCGTAGCCCACGTAGGACGCCATCACGCGGTAGGGCCCGGCAGTAAGCTGCGCCATGGCGAAGCGCCCATCAGCGTCCGTGGCCGTGCCCGTCGAAGCGTCGGCGAGGAGCACGGTGGCGTAGGGGAGCGGCTCGCCCGTCTCGGCATCGACGACGTTGCCTGCGAAGCTGCCGTAGCGCGTCGGTGCCTCGACGGGGCGCGTGAGGACGTACGTTCCAGAGCTGAGCCGGACGTAGTCGAGCCGGACCGCGTCCAGAATGCAGCGCAGCATCGTCTCGGCGGGCTGCTCGCGGACGGCGCAGTAGACGGGGGCGGGGGGGACAAGGCCGCTCTCGTAGAGCAGGCTCAGCCCAGTCTTCTCCACGAGAGCCTCCAGCGCCTCCCCGGCCGCGACGCCGCGTAAGACGAGCGTATGGCGCTCTTCGTCCTGGGCATGCTGAGCGTAAACTGAGATCCCCCACGCGTTGCACAGCAGGGCCAGGGCGAGCCCGAGCGCGTGGAGGCACCGGGCTGGCGCCGGGCAAAGCGGGCGCGAGGAGGAGCGTAGCATGAGAAGGGCAGAGGAGAGACGGGACCGTCAGAATAGGCGCAGCGGCGCAGCGCGTTCAATCAGGCGTTCCCCCATAAGCGAACGATGAGGCACGGGGCTAGCATGGGGCGCACAGCCGCCAGGCGCGTGGCATCAGTCGGCTCTGGCGAAGAGAACGTAGCCGTCGCTGACAGCACGGTACTGGAAGCCGCTCAGGCGGCCAAGGTCATCGAGCACCTCAGTGATGGGACCCGGCGAGGGCTGGTAGTAGACGAGCGCGGCGGCATTGATGCCTCCAGACGCGGCTGTGTCGAGCCGCAACTGGACGGCATACCGGCGTTCGAGTTCGGCCAGGACGTGCGTGAGCGGGAGGTCGCGGAAGGCGAGGCCGTCGCGACGCCACGCCGTGGCCTGCTCTGGTGCCGTGGCCTCGTCGGCCACGACAGCAACGCCAGGCGCGATGATGGCCTCGTGGCCCGCCTCGAGGCGGATGGCTTCTGCGTCAGAGCCAGTGGCATTAGAACCGGTCACGTTCACGACACCCTCCTCCACGGTGACAGTCGTGCGCTCTTCCTGGGAGCGCCAGGCCCGCACGTTGAAGCGCGTCCCGACGACCTCCACCTGCGCGTTGAAGGTCTCGACCACGAAGGCGCGGCCCCCGTGCGCGGCAGCGGGAGTCACATCAAAGAAGGCTTCCCCATCAAGCCGAACCTGACGGGTCGGGGCCGCGACGAGCGGGAGTCGGTCAAAGCCGCGTGCGTATGCGAGCGTCGCGCCGCTGTTGAGGTGCGCTGTGGAGCCGTCAGGGAGCGTCACGGTCTGCTGCTCGCCGAAGGGGACGGTGTGCGTCACCGTGCGGGGCCATGCGAGCGCGAGTAGGAGGAGGGCTGTCAACCCCAACGTGGCCGTGGCCCATCGACGTCGCGGTGAGCGGGTGCTGCGGAACGGCTCTCGCGAAGCCGAGCGCGTACGAGCACGGCGAGCAGCCAGGCGCGGCGTTTGCGTAGCCAAGCCAGGGTCGAGCGCGAGGCGGTTGGCGAGCGCGAGGCGGTTGGCGAGCGCGGTCCAGGCCTGGTCGGTCGAGGCGGTGTCGTCCGTGGCCGGGCCTGCCGCGTCGAGCAGCTCCCAGACGCGTTCCAGCGTGGGGTGCTCGTCCGGCGGAGCGGCGTGAAGGGTATCCTCGGACAGACGCGCTGGGGCGGCGTGGCGCGCGTGAGGGTCGATGCGGCGGGGAGTCATCGGTCTAGGAGGCTCGGGGCAAACTCGTGGAGGCGGTCCCGCAGGGTGCGCAGGGCCTGCACGAGGTGGTTGTTAACAGTACGGGGCGAGACGCCCATCACGGCGGCAATCTCGGCGTGGGAAAGACCTTCGAAGCGGCTGAGGCGGATCGTCTCGCGCTGCCGCTCGGGAAGCGCGTCGATCCAGTGGCGAAGGCGGTGGTCGAGTGCCGCGGCGTTGACCTCGGCGTCAGGAAGGGGGGCGGGGCTGATGCCCGTCGCCAGCGGCGTGCCAGCTGCGTGCGCAGCAAGGAGGTCGGCGCGGGTGCGGCGGTCGCGAGCGCGATTGTAGGCGAGGTTGCGCACGGTGCGGTAGAGCAGCGCCTTCACCGAGCGCGTTGGGTCGAGGTCGCCGCGGCGCTCCCAGAGGCGCGCGTAGGCTTCCTGCGTCAGGTCGGACGCCACGTCGGCGTCGCGGACGAGCCGTTCGGCAAAGCGCAGCAAGCCGCCGTGCGTGGCGCGGAAGAGTGCCTCGAAGGCGCGCACGTCCGCGTCACGGATGGCGGTGCACCACGCCGAATACAAAGCACGTTCCTCCGTCGGCATCGCGCGGTCCGCGCTCGCCTCCGCATCCTCCGTGCCTGTATCGGAGCTAGCAGACGTTTCCTCCGAGCGAGCCGAGGCACCAGCAGATTCGGCGGCGTCGGACGAGGACGGCTCGGGGCGCGCGCCACGCGGCGGGTCGGTCATGGAACGACGAACGGGAGCAAGGACGGGGGAGGGGAACGCAACCTGGGCGCCCAGCGCAAGCCCCGCAGGCGGAGCGTCGACGTGGAGTGGCGGTGAAACGGGCACGGGAGCCAGGATGGGCGTGGAGGATAACAGCGAGGAGGATACCCGTGGGGGAGGCCGGATGACTAGCCCGGGGATTCCTCCAGCTAAGGGTCTCCGCATCAGCGCGCAGACACAGGCAGTCCGCGTGCCACAGCGAGGAACCCGCTTGCCCCGCTGAGCCGTTTGTTGAGCGTCCTTCACCACGCCTCGGCTCCATGATGGTCCCTACGCCCGGCGACGTATCCCCCTTACGCGGCAACGCGCTCTCGCGTGGCTTCGGGCGCTCGGTCCTCTTCGCGTGCGGCGGCTGGCGCATCATCGGCGACCTCCCCAACGAATCGCGCTTCGTGCTAGTGGTGGCGCCCCACACGTCCAACTGGGACGGCCTCATCGGGCTCGCCGCAGCCGTGGCCACGGGACTCCGGGTCCGCTTCCTGGCGAAGCACACGCTGTTCCGCGGGCCGCTCGGTTGGTTGCTGCGGCTCCTAGAAGGCATCCCCGTCCGGCGCGGTAAGAGTGGACGCATCGTGCAGGACGTCGTGGACCTGTTCGAGCGCGAAGCCTTCGTGCTCGCCGTCACGCCCGAAGGCACGCGCAAGCGCGTCGACCGCTGGCGGACGGGCTTCTACCACATCGCCCACCGCGCGCAGATCCCGATCTTCCTCATCGCGCTCGACTACCCCTCGCGCGAGATCCGGCTCGGCCCCCTCTTCTGGACCACCGGCGACATGGAGCGCGAAGTCGAACTCATCCGCGACCACTTCCGCACCGTCGAGGGCAAGAACCCGCAGTACGCCTGAAGGTTGAAGGTTGAAGGTTGAAGGTTGAAGGTTGAAGGTTGAAGGTTGAAAACGTAAAGCGAGTCTAGAAAAAGTTCCGATTTGGCTTGGCATGAGCTGAACATGTCAACACCTTCAATGACCAATGACCAATGACCAATGACCAATGACCAATGACCAATGACCAATGACCAATGACCAATGACCAAATAAGCCGGATCCAGCAGTACACCGACGTAGCCGCCCGCATCGACGCGCTCCTCGACAGCGAAACCGACTGGGTCGCCGCGATGGCGACCGTCGCCTGCGAACTGCACCACGCGCTCGACCACGCGCACTGGACCGGCTTCTACCGCGCCGTCTCAGACGACCTGCTCGTGATCGGTCCCTACCAGGGCGGCCACGGCTGCCTGCGCATCCCGTTCGACCGCGGCGTGTGTGGCGCGGCGGCGCGGACACGGCAAACCCAGCTCGTCCCCGACGTGGAAGCGTTCCCCGGCCACATCGCCTGCTCGTCGTCTACGCGGTCGGAGATCGTCGTGCCGGTGCTCTCGCCAGACGGTCGCCTGCTCGCCGTGCTCGACCTCGACTCGGACTGGCCGGACGCGTTCACGGCCGAGGAGGACCAGGCCGCGCTCGAAGCGCTCTGCGCGAAGCTGGGCGCGCAGTTCGCCACCACGAATCAACGGTAAGCGAACCAGAGCTGAGCAAGAAGCATCACGCAGCCACCGCCTCCTGCTCCGCCTGCGCCGCGTTCTGCGTGGACTGCATCGAGCCGAGCTCGAAGATCGTCGCGCCCCACGTCAGGCCCGAGCCGAAAGCCACGAGCGCGAGCGTGTCGCCCGGTCCGGCGAGGCCCTGGTCGAGCGCTTCGTTGAGCGCGAGCGGCACCGACGCCGCCGACGTGTTGCCGTAGCGCTCCAGGTTGATGTACACCTTCTCCATCGGGAAGCCCGCCTGCTGCGCGGCGTACTCAATGATGCGGCGGTTGGCCTGGTGCGGGATAAAGAGGTCGATGTCGTCGGCGCTCACGCTCGCCTCGCCCATCACCTGCGCGAGCGACTCGACCATCTTGCCGGTCGCAAACTTGAAGACCTCGCGGCCGTTCATGCGCAGGAAGTGCTCGCCGCGCTCGATCATGCCCGTCGTCATGGTCGTGCGCGCGCCGACGCCGGGGGCCATCAGGTGGTCCGCGCCCGAACCGTCCGAGCCGAGGAGGTGGCTCTGGATGCCGCAGGGCGTTTCGGTGGCTTGCAGGATGACCGCGCCCGCGCCGTCGCCGAAGAGCACGCAGGTGGTCCGGTCTGTCCAGTCGAGGTTACGCGAGATCGTCTCCACGCCGACGACGAGCACGTTCGTGGCCGCGCCCGTGGCGATAAACTGCTCGGCGGTGACCATCGCGTAGAGGAAGCCCGTGCAGCCGACGATGAGCGTCATCGCCCCGCAGTCGGCGCCCAACTCGTGCTGGATACGGCTCGACACCGGCGGGATGAACTCGTCGGGGCTCGACGTCGCGATCAGGATCAGATCGAGGTCCTGCGCCGTCATCCCCGCGCGGTCGAGCGCCTTCCGCGAAGCGTCGAGCGACATCGTCTTGGTCGTTTCGCCCTCCTCGACGATGTGGCGCTCGATGATGCCGGAGCGGGAGCGGATCCACTCGTCGGAGGTGTCGACGATCTTGGCGAGGTCGTCGTTGGTGAGGACGTTGTCGGGGACACTCATGCCCCAGCCGACGAGGTTGGCGTGGTAGCGCGTCATGGCGGGTGAACAGGTAGGGGTCGTGGGAAGAAAAGCGCTTTCGCTCGTACGATTCGCTGCCAGCGAAGATCCCGGCGCTTCATTCGTCCTTCATGTATCCGGGGCCGTGGCGGACCGGAAGCGTCCGTGCTCCAGGAACGCGATCACCTCCGCGATCACGTCCGGGTGGCGCATGATGAACGGGTGGCTCGTCGGCAGCGCACGGAAGTCGGTCATCCCCTCGACACGCGCCCGTGCTACAGCGACTTTGCCGTCGTGCGGCCCGTCGAAGAGCAGCCCGAACCACGGATCGAGGCTGCGCGTGCCCGCGATCACGCCCGTCTCGAACGGGACCGGCCCGAGCTTGAGCGGGACGCTGTCAGTGGTGCCGAGCGCGACGCCCGCTGGGCCGTTGAGGCGCTGGTAGAGCCACCAGCTCTTGAGCGCCTCCGCGACCTCGCTGCCCTGATTCGGCGGGGCTAGCATCACCACGCGGCCTATGTTGTCAGAGAGAACAGGGTTGTCGGGCAGGCCGTCCTGCGCCGCGAGCGCCCGCACGAGGATGCCACCCATCGAGTGGGTGACGACGTGGATGCGACGGTTGGGGTACGCCACTGGTCGGCAGCCACCACGCAGTGCCGGAGCGACGTAGCGCGCCGCCAGTGTGTCGATGGGGTGCTCGGTGGAGGGATAGCCCGCGTTGACGACGTGGTAGCCCTCCGCCCGCAGCGCGTCCGCCATCGGCGTCATCGACGCAGCCGAGCGGCCCAGCCCGTGGAGCAGTACTACGCAGTCCGCTGTCCCGTCGCTGGACACGATGGGCGGGGCCAGCCGCGCACAGCCGAGCACGAGCGCGACGACCGCCGCAAGCAGCACGAGGGAGGCAAGGAGGCGCATAGGAGAAGGAGGGGCGAAACGGAGGCAGTATCATACGACACCGCCTCTTGCATTCACCGCCGCGCGCCATGGCCGCCCTGCCCGCCTACCGCCTGCCGTTTACCGCCGCCGACTACTTCGCCTGGGAAGTGGAGCAGGTCGAGCGGCATGAGTACTACCACGGCGAAGTCTTCGCCATGTCCGGTGGCACCGCGCGGCATGCACGGATCGGAGCCAACGTGATTGCCGCGCTCATCAACGCACTCGCCGGTACAGGCTGCGGTGTGTATTCCAGCGACCTCCGCGTTGAGGTCGAGGCGGGGGCGCACTACGTCTATCCAGACGCGACGGTCGTGTGTGGCCCCCCGCAGTTCGCCACCGACACCGAGACGACGATTACGAATCCGATCCTGGTCGTCGAAGTGCTTTCGGCCTCGACCGAGGCCTACGACCGCGGCGGGAAGTTCCGCGCCTACCGCTCCATCGAGTCGCTGCGGGCCTACGTGCTCGTGGAGCAAGCCTCCGCCGCCGTCGAGGCCTTCCAGCGCGGCGACGACGGCACCTGGACGCTCTCCGACGCCACCCCCGAGCATCCGTCGCTCGCCATCGGCACCCTCGGCATCACGCTCGACGTGAATGCGCTCTACGAAGGCGTGACGTTTCTCAGTGAGGACGACCTGCTAGACGAAGCCTCGGAGAGCTAATCGCCGGATGCGCTGATCGGGGTGCGGTGACGCATCAACCAGAGGGCGAGCCCTGCGATCGATCCGAGCGGGAACGCAACGATTCCGCTGGCTAGGCCGAGTATGCTGGCATTGAGGGTCCAGCTGAGATATTCAGCAAACGATGCGCTCTCGATTATCGCGAGAACGATATTCAGTCCGCACGAAAAGGCGATAGCGCTGGCAACCGCAACAAGGGCACCAATTGCGGCAAAATGGGCGAGCGTTTCCTTTGTCGCTTCTTCGGAGGCGAGTTGACGTCCAGCTAGGTATCCCCACAGACAGGTGCTCGGGAGGAAAGCAAAGGCCAGGAACACCATTACTGGCTTGAACGACCATTCCAGCGGAGAGTCGAGATCCGTTGAAATGGACGTACTCATGAATCCAACTGGGATAGCAAACAACGCTGCTGCCAAACTGAAGACCAGCGCCGAGAGCAAGCCAAAGCGGTGCGCTGTCCAGCCCGTTGCTTCAACTTCGCCCTTCATCCTTCAAACTTCTCACTTCCTCGTCACTTCGCGAGCCCGGGTGAGCGGTCGAGGAACTCGTCGTAGAGTTCCGTCTGGCGGCTCTCCATCGGGACCCGGTAGCCGTCGATGAAGACGTGCATGATCTGCGTGGCCGTCTCGAACGGGTCGCCCGTGGCCACGAAGAGCGTCGCGCGCTTGCCGACCTCGATGGAGCCGACCTCGTCGGCGATACCGAAGATCTCGGCAGGCGTCAGCGTGACCGCGCGGAGCGCCTCGGCGGGGCCGAAGCCGAGCTCGCGCCCGTACGCCGCCGCGAAGCCCGCGTTGAAGGCGATGTTGCGCACGTTCTCGACCTCACCCGTGCGCAGCGCGACCTGCACGCCTGCCTGGTGGAGGAGCGCTGCGTTCTGGTAGGGCTTGTCGTAGCGGTCGCTGTCGCGCGTAGGCAGGCTCAGCACCGGGCCAACGAGGACCGGCACGCCCGCCTCGGCGATCTCGTCGGCCACGCGCCAGCCCTCGGCGACGCTGGAGAGGATGGCCCGCACCCCGCGCTCCTCGACCCAGCCGAGCGCGTGCTGGATGTCCTTCGCGGCGTCCACGGTGATGAGCAGCGGCACGGCGCCGCGCACGACGGGCAAGAGCGCCGCCATCTCAGGCTGGTAGGCCGGTTCGCGATCCGCATTGGGGCTCGCCGCGTAGGCCGAGTCGATGCGGGCATAGAGCTCGGCCCCGTCCCACGTCTCGTCAATGGTCTCCATGGCCCGCTCGAACGCCTTGTCGATCTCCGACTGCTCGCGGCGGTCCCAGGAGCCCCGCCGCGCCGACGAGGGGTAGTCGAGGACGACGGCGCGGAAGCCCGCGTCCATCTGCGCGGGGGTGTAGCCGTGAAGGTGGATCAGCGCCGCCGTGCCGGGCATCGTGCCGCCGTCGGGCACGGTGAGCACCGTCGTGACGCCGCCCAGGCGGGCCTCGGGGATCAGCACCGAGTTGGGGTTGACGGCCGTGAGCGCCTGCATCTGCGGCGTGACCTCGCCGACCTCGCGGAAGTCGCGCGTCTCGTCCAGCGAGCCGACTTCGAGGAGCCCGAGGCGCGTGCCGCTGTCGATTAGGCCGGGGTAGATGGTGCCGCCGTCACACGGGATCACGGTGGCGTCGCTCGGCGCGGTGGCGTCGGCCCCGACGGCCTCGATCCGCCCTTCGCGCACCAGCACGCCGCCATTCTCGATGGTCCCGGCCGCGACCGTCTCGATGCGGCAGTCGGCGAAGAAGAAGGTGCCCGAGGCCGCGCGCCCGTTCTGGGCGAGCGCGGAGGTTGGGAGCACGAGGGCGCAGAGGAGCAGGGCCCAGAAAGGTGAGAGCGTGAAGCGCATCGAAGGGCGAGGTGCAGCGGCCGGGACAGCAGAGGCGAAAGGTACGGTGCAGTGGCGGATCCCGGAACGCACAGGCTCCCCGACGCATAGGGCGACGCTACACCCGAGCAACCTCCCCCGTCTTCATGTCCAACGCCGTCCCCACCGGCTCGTCGGCTACGTCCGCCTCCGCGTCGCCTGGCTCCCCATCGTCCGTTTCCCCGTCGCCCGTTACGGAGGCCCGCGTTCCGCTCTCCGAGCGCGTCGCGGTCCACGACGCCGGGCACGCGCGCGTCCTCGCCCTGCCCACGCCCATCGACGACGTGGTGTCGTTCCGGGGCTCCTTCTGGACGGCCCCCGACCTCGGCGCGGGCGAGGAGTTGTTGCAGACGCTCACGGTGCTGCTCCTGGACAAGGGCACGCAGGCACGCGACCGCTTCGCCGTGGCCGAGGCGCTGGAGGACCGGGGCGCGCAACTCAGCTTCTACTCCGACGACCTCCGCGTGGGCTTCTCAGGCCGCGCCCTCCGCGACGACCTTCCGGCCGTGCTCGACCTCCTGGCCGAGCAACTCCGCACCCCGCTCCTCGACGTGGGCGAGTTCGCGAAGGCGCAGGCGCAGGTGGCGGCAGGCATCCGCCGCTCGATGGACGCGACGGGCTCGCAGGCGGCCGGGCTCCTCAACCGCCGCCTCTACGGTCCGGCGCACCCCAACTACATGGCCGAGCCCGCCGACGAACTGGCGACGCTGGAGGCCTATACCGTGGACGATGTCCGCGCCTACCACGCGGCGCACTTCGGCGGGACGAAGCTGCGCCTCGCGCTCGCGGGCGACCTCGACCCCGCGCAGGTCGCGCAGCGCGTGGAGGCCGCCCTCGGCGACTGGGCTCCGCACGGCACGGAGGCGCGCTACGACCACGACGCGGCCCCTACGACGCCCGGCACAGCCACCCGCGTCATCGCCGACAAGCAGAACCTCGACGTGCGCATCGGCCACCCGCTCGCGCTCCGCCGCGACCACGACGACTTCCTCGCGCTCTACCTCGGCGTCTACGTCCTCGGCGGCAACTTCTCCGCCCGCCTCATGAGCCACGTCCGCGACGACCTCGGGCTCACCTACGGTATCGGCGCGCAACTCGCAGGCATCGCCGTCGAGCACGACGGGCACCTCCTCACGCGCGTCACGCTGAGCGGCCCCAACCTCGAACGCGGCATCGAGGCGACGCTGGGCGAGATCCGTCGCTTCGTGGAGGACGGCATCACCTCCGACGAGCTTGCGGAGAAGCAGACCACCATTGCTGGCACCTACGCCGTCGGCCTCGGCACGACGCGCGGCCTGGCGACCTCGCTCCTCGTCAACGCCGAGCGCGGCTTCGACCTCGCCTACCTCGACCAGTACCCGGACCGCATCCACGCGCTCACGCTCGACGAAGTCAACGCGGCCATCCACCGCCACCTCGACCCCGACGCGCTGCATGTCGGCATCGCCGGGACGCTGCCGGAAGTAGGCTGACTGGACGGAGTAGTGGCATGGACGCGTCCACCTCAGAGATCGTTGCGGAGCTGTTTCCCGCGCTGGCTGCGTCGCCGTTGCTCGCAGAGCTAGACGCCCGTGCCCAGACGGTCCGCGTCCCGGCGGGCGGGTTCATCTGCATGGAGGGCGAGGCGTGCGAGATGCTGCCGCTGGTGGCGGCCGGGACCGTGCGCGTGTTCGTCCAGAGCGACGAGGGGCGCGAGGTGACGCTCTACCGCATCCAGCCCGGCGAAAGCTGCGTCCTCACGGCATCATGCTTGCTTGGCGAGACGGCCTTTCCTGCATTCGCCGTCGCCGAAACCGAGGTGCGCGCGGTCGTCGTGCGCCTGGCGGATGTGCAGACCTGGATGCACGCCTCCGAAGCCTGGCGCGGCTTCGTGCTGGGGCTGATCGCTCGTCGCTTCGCCGAGGTCATCGGGCGCATGGAAGACCTGATGTTCAGACGGCTCGACGCCCGTCTCGCGGACTACCTGCTGGACGCCGCCGTCGATGGCCGCGTCACGCGCACGCACGAGCAGATCGCCACGGATCTCGGCAGCGCGCGTGCCGTCGTGAGTCGCCACCTCAAGGCGCTGGAGCAGGCGGACCTCGTCGCGCTCGATCGCAGCCGCGTGACGATTCACGACCCCAGCGGACTGCAGGCGCTTCGGCGACGCGGGTAATCGTGTGGGGGAAGAGACGGCACGACGCAGCGTGACTTCGTCACAGACATCCGCTCGCAGGCGGGCTAGGTTGCGGTGAAGTCGGGCGCTGCCC
The DNA here is from genome assembly GCA_039208155.1 of Bacteroidota bacterium. Lineage (GTDB taxonomy): Bacteria > Bacteroidota > Rhodothermia > Rhodothermales > Rubricoccaceae > JBCBEX01. The sequence goes on from JBCCRG010000016.1 coordinate 15,871, forward strand.
GCTTCGTTTCTGTCACGCCTCACCCAACCGCACGTCCCATGACCAAGAACATGCACACCGTGGACCGCGTCGTCCGCCTCGCCGTCGTCGCGCTGATCGCCGTACTCTACTTCACGGGGCAGATCTCCGGCCTCGCCACGATCATCCTGGGCGTCGTCGCAGCCATCTTCGCCCTGACGAGCTTTGTCGGCCTGTGCCCGCTTTACTCTGTGCTCGGCATCTCGACGCGGCGCAAGGCCGCCGCCTAGGGCGTGTGGACAATCATCGGGTCAGGTGATCACGAGACGCCGTTTGTGGCTCTGCAAGGCGCATGAGGAGCGCGATCCCGTAGGATCGGGCGACGAGTGGAACACAGCAGAGGCCGAACGGAGACCGTGAGCGCCGATCAGACCGAATGTCCACACGCCTCAGCCCGTCACGCTGCGGCTAGCATCAGTTCGTCCACGGCCGACTCGGCCGGGGTGGCCTCGCCCGCTAGCCGTTTGAGGTGGACGCGGAAGCCGTGCATCACCACGAGGTGCGCGAGCGCCTGCGTGACGTTGTAGACGTACCACGGCAGCCGCGGTGAGAAGTCGTGGATGGCCGCCAGGATGGTGGTGCCGCAGAGCATTTCGCGGAACTCCAGGCGCCCGGCGTATTGCTGGAACTCGTGCGTGAGCAGCCCGCCGGTGACGTAGAACAGTTGCCGGTCGGGCCAACTGCGCTCGGGCGAGAAGTCGAGTTCGAGCAGCGGCTCGGGAATCGGGCGGAGGTAGAAGCGGCACACGCGGTCGGCGTCCATCGTCACGCGCAGCACCGGGCGGACGAACGTGGGGAGCCAGCGCATGTACTCCTCGGCGACCCACCGCGCGGAGCGGCCGGGCGGGAGCGGCATCCGCTGCACGGAGCGCACGAGCCGCGCCTCGCGAATGACGCTGTCGTCCTTCTTGCGAAGCTTTTTGCGCGGGTTGGGGACCATGCGCCCGTCTTCAGTGAGTGCGAGGTCCAGCGCCTCCCGATACGGCGTCGCCCCGTCCATGAGGTGCCGCAGGAGCGGGTTGTCCCGCGCGACGAGGTCGTGCTTCAGGCTGTCGACGAGCGGATCGACGAGCTCCCGCGACGCGCCGCCGAAGACGGACACCCACAGCTTCGAGAGGTGCGGTGAGAACGCGGGCACGTCGAGCATGAGCGTGCGGGCCTCCGCGACCTCCGAGGCTGTCGCCATCATCTCGCGGTAGGTCATGATCTCGGGCCCGCCGATGTCGTACGTCTCGCCGTATGCCTCCGCGTTGCCGAGGCACCACCGGAAGGCGCGGATCACGTCGGCGATGGCGATGGGGTGCGTGAGCGAGCGCGTCCACGTCGGGAGCAGCATCGCCGGGAGCCGCCGGACGAGGTTGACGAGGATGCGCAGCGACGAG
>JBCCRG010000017.1:0-17127 GCA_039208155.1 Bacteroidota bacterium
GCTCGGCGTGGCGATCCGCAACTTCGGCCTCGACGGTCGCCCCTCCGGCGACGTGAGCTACCTCGACCTCCAGAACGGCGAACCGGTGGTGGTGACCGGCGACGACTTCGCGCGCATCACGCCGCCCACGACGTTCCTGCTCGGCGTGAGCTACGACGTGCTGCGCGGCCTGAGCGCCGCCGGCCTGATGGCCCCGCCCGGGCCAGAGCACGACTTCCGGATCTCGGGCCAGCTCACCAACCCCAACGACGACACCGAGCGCTTCAACCTCGGGCTGGAGTACACCTGGAGCCGCACCCTCACGCTGCGCGGCGGCTACCAGCTCGGCATCGAGGAGGCGTCGCTGCCCAGCTTCGGCCTCGGCGTGCGCGCCCCCGGCTATGACGGCGTCCGCCTCGACTACGGCTTCAACCGCCTCGACCGCCTCGGGGCCGTCCACCGCGTCGGCTTCCTCGTCAGCTTCGACTGAGCGATGTCATCAGCATGCTGCCGTAGCAACGCAGGTAAGTTTTCCCCCTGGATAGGGGGAGACAGAGGGGGTTGTCGTACAGAGCAACCCCCTGAACCTATGGCACGTCGTTCGACCACCCCCACCCCCTCCTGTCCAGGAGGGGAGCTACCTCTGCGCTTCATCGTGCCTTGCTTTCCGTTTCGAGTTCCCGCGTGTGCCCTGATCGCAGCTCTCCTCGTGCTCTCCGGCTGCGACTCGATTTTCGGCTCGAAGGACGATGTCATCACCGATGAGATTCTGGAGGAAGGCCAGACGGACCCCACCCTCGTAGACGAGGTCGGCTACGTGCCGCTCACGCCGTTCTTCACGCAGGGCGTCGGCGGCCCGCTTCAAAACCCGCGCGATGTCTACGTCGGCTACGACGAGTTCGTGTACGTGGCCGACGACCGGGGCCTGCACGTGCTCGATCTCGCCGGGCGGCCGCAGTTTCTCCTCGATCAGATCGAGGGCCAGCCGCTGCGCGACATCACAGCCGTGACGCAGGGCCGCGACCTCGACGTGTTCATCGCCGCGCGCCGCGACACCACCGTCACGGGCGCGAACTGCCCCTCGGGCGGTAACCCGGAGGCGTGCGACCTGGCCGTCGTCTACCGCATCAGCGGCCTCACGACGGGCGCGCCCGTGCTCGACGACCTCATCTGGCACCCCTTCGACGACGGGAGCCGCACCAACACGCGGTTCGTGCTGCCGGACACCTACGTCCGTGAGGAGCGGGGCGAGCCCGTCGCCACGTTCTCGGACGAGGATGCCGTCTTCACTGGCATCGCTACGCTTACCGACGGACGGTTCTACCTCACCCGGCGCGGCCCCGTCAACGCGGTGTCGAGCAATGGGACGGGCGACGGGCGCCCCACCCTCTCGTTCAGCCCGTTCAACGCGATGTTCACCTTCGGTGCCGACGGGTCCTACGAGCAGTTCATCTTCTCCCTCTCCCCCACGCAGCCGGGGCTCCGGAGCGCCTTCTACCCCTCCGACGTGCTGACCTTCCTCGGCCCCCCGCAGGACTTCGACGAACCGCTCGACCGCAACTTTATCATCGCGCAGTCGCCGCTGGAGGCGCCCGACAGCCCGCAGCAGCCGCTGCGCTACGGCGTGCTGTCGCTGCTCGTCGTGGAGACCTCGAACGGCATCGAGTACCGGGTCGACACCGAGCGTTTCGCGGCGGGTGCCGCCGAGGACGCACCGGGCGGCCTGTACGACGACTTCCAGTTTGCCGCTCCGACGAGCCTCGCCTTCGCGGCCGACGCCACACGCTACCTCTTCGTTGCCGACGCGGCCAACGACAGCCTGTTCGTCTTCAACGCCACCGGCGTGGAGGGCGTCGCGCCGCCTCCTGGCGCCACCGATCCGACGCCGATCCGCGTCTCGTTCGGCGGCACCGGTGCAAGTCCGCTCCAGTTCAACAGCCCGCAGGGCGTGGCGTACTACGACCGCATCGTCTACGTCGCCGACACCGGCAACGGCCGCATCAGCCGCTTCCGCCTGAACACGGACTTTGAGTAGGGAGGCTGTCAGCTATCGGCTGTCAGCTATCCGTGAGAGACACGCAGGTATATCTGGCTTCTGAGAGCCGACGGCTATGAGCCGACAGCCACGCTCACCGACTCAGCCACCAGAAGCCGAGGAGTTGGCCCACAGTGGCGACGCCCTTGCCCGCCGCGATGCCCCAGATCGCGCCGAGGACGCCGAGCGAAGGGATGAGCACCACAGCAACCATGAGCGCCACGACGAAGCTCACGAGGCTGACGTAAAACCCGACGTTGGGCCGCTCGATGGCCCACAGCCCGGCGTCGGCAGGCATCCCTATAGCCTCCACGACCGTGGCCACGGCGAAGACGATCACAGCGGCGCGCTGCCCCGCGAACTCCTCGCCGAAGAAGAACGCGATCACCCACTCGCTGCCGAGTGCGAGCGCGAGCGCGACGGTGCCGGTGACGAGGCCCATCAGGAACGCCGTCTTGACCACCATCCGGCGGACGGCTCCCACGCCGTCCTCGGCGTACGCCGCCGCGATGCTCGGCGTGAGCACGTTCGCGAGCGCCGTAATCATCGGGAAGATGAGGCCCACGACCTTCATTGCCGCGTCCATGAAGCCCACCGCCGCCGTCCCCGCGAAGGCGGCCAGGATCCACGGGATGCCGAACTCACGCCCGTTCACCGAGAGGCGACCCGCCGCCACCCAGCGGCCAAAGGTCCAGTTCTGCTGGAGATCGCCGCGCAGCCGGGTCCGCACGACGTGCCATCGGAACCCATGCGGACGGAACGCGAGCCAGAGCGGCACGAGGCAGGCGGCACCGTAGAGCGCGTAAACGTCCCAGACGCGCAGCAAGTCGGTCAGCACGAGCGCCAGCATCCCCCCGAGGAGCACGAGCATCAGCAGCGCATCCATCAGCACGGCGATGTAAACGCGGTGGTGGGCGAACGCCACGCGTCGGCCGAAGTCCATCGCGAGTCGGAACGGGATCATGCCCGCGAGCGCGAGGAGCACCGCGCCCAGGCCCGCCTCCCCCATCCCGACCCAGGCAACAGCTCCTCCCAACGCGGTCAGACTCGCCAACCCCAAACCTAGCGCCGCTGCCTGCACGAGGGCACTGCCGAGGTAAGCCTGCCGCGCTGTCCCTTTGAGGCGCTGGCTGTAGACCGTGTACGGCAGCGCCACGAGCGTCTCGGCTAGCGCCTCGGCCAGAAGCAAGATGGTAAAGGCAAGTGCGTACAAGCCCAGCGCGTCAGCGCCTGCGGCCCGCGCCACGATGATGCTGACGAGGAGCCGTCCTGCACTCACCATCCCCTGGTCCACCAGCGACAGCCCGCTTTTGCCGATCGGTCCAGCGATCAGTCGCCTAGCCCGCCAATGGAGCCGCCGCGACCGCCGCAGCGGCGACGTCGCGTCATCGTCCGGCGGAGACGGTCCAGGAGGCGTGGAGGACGTGAACAGCACGGGGCGGGTCAGACGAACGGAGCCAGAAGATCGAACCCGAGCGGGGGCAAAGATCAGACCGGGCTCTTCGGCGTGCTGCCTGGGGTCGTCTATGCGAGCACGAGGTCCGCCTCTCCTGCCGCCTCCGGATCCGCGAGCGCGTCGAGGACCGAGAGCCAGTCCCCGCCGAAGACTTCGATGGGGACCCCGCCGAGCGCCGCGGACAGGTCGTCGGGCGTGTTCTTGCCGGGGACGTTGTCGAGGAAACAGCCCTCGAAGTTGACGCTGTCGGGCGGGAGCAGGACGCGATCTCCCAATGTGCCTGCGTCGGCGAGCGGCTTGAGCGCCTTGTGGAAGCTTTTGTAGTTGAGCAGCCCGCTCACCGTCACCGAGTCGCCAAAGAGCCAGTTGAAGCACTCCACAACCTGCACGTCGAGGTTGTGGACGCGCCGGAGGACCGGTGCGATGCGGTCGCGCATCAGATCGGCGGTCAGCGTGCCCGTTACGAGCGTGAGGCGGCGCGGCGAGGGCAGGGCGTCGGGAAAGTCCTCTGCCTGGAATTCCAACTCGTTCAGGAAGTCGCGGCTCATCCCGACGCCGTTCTCCATGAGCGGATAGCCGTCGTAGCTGTCCTCCTGCGGGAAGTCGAGACCTGCGAGGATGTAAACCTCGTCGGAGAGGTAGACGAACCCGCGTCCGATGGTCTGGCGGAAGAAGGCCTGCCAGCGCTCGGTGAGGCGGACGAGTTGCTGCGCCTCCGCCGGCGTCACGAGGCGGAGATCCGTGAGATCGCGGCGGTGGCGCGTGAGCCCGACCGGCACGATGGACACCGAGAAGAGTTGCTCGTGGAATTCGTAGAGGTCGAGGATCGTCCGGACGAGCGCGCCTGCGTCGTTGAAGCTCGGCACGAGCACGATCTGCGCGTGCATCTCGATGCCGTGGGCGTGGAAGAACCGCAGCTTCTCCATGAGCCGGTCGCGCTGCGTGCGGTGGCCCATCATCCGGCGGCGGATCGCGTCTGTGGTGCAGTGGACGGAGATGTAGAGCGGGCTCAGGCGCTGCTCGACGATGCGCGCCAGGTTGCGCTCGCGGAGGTTGGTGACGGTGATGTAGTTGCCGTAGAGGAACGACATCCGGAAGTCGCCGTCGCGGAAGTAGAGCGTGTCCCGCAGGCCGACCGGGTTCTGGTCGACGAAGCAGAAGACGCAGTCGTCGCCGCAGGTCTTAATGCGGAACTCCTCGAAGGTGGCGCCGAACGGCTCGTCGGGGTCCTTGGTGACGTGCTGCTGGTCGAGCGTGCCGTTGAGGCGCACCTTCAGCGTGAGCGCCTCCTCGCCGCCCGTGCGGAAGCGGAAGTCGAGCTCGTCCTCGATGCTCTGGCCGTCCACGGCGAGCACCTGGTCGCCCGGCCCCCAGCCGAGTTCATCGGCGAGGCTCCCGGGATCGACGGCAGCGACCTGGATGGGCATAAAACGAAGGCGGTTGCGGGGAACGGGCAGCCCGCGACCAACGCGAGGGGGCCCCGGAGGTTCACCGAGGCGCTTGTTTAGACGAGGGTTCATGGACAATCTGCGGGAGGAGCGCACGCTGCGCACGCCGTGCACGCGATGGGATTTGGCGACAGGCTCGACTACACCGCCCGCCGTGCAGATCCATACGGAGCCCTTCCGGTAGTGGAGAACATGTACTTTGATGTGCTTCATTTATTTGATCGTTACGCTCCAGCTATGCCTCGTCCCTCCCCGGTGCACGTTTTCCCAGTGGCAGCCGCCTTCGTTCCAGCGGTCGTCCTAGCAGCCCTCGTCCTGGCAGTGATCACTTTGGTCCTGGTGGCGTCGCCCGCCATGGCACAGAATGCCCTCCCGACCGAGCCTTTTCAGGAACGCACGCACTACGGCGCGCTACTCGAACCCGAAGGCGTGGTGATGCACGGCGCGGGGCAAGACCCCAACGGCTTCGCCGAGTACTGGGCGGCTATGCCCGCGGCCACGCAGCCCGTCGTCTACATGTACTACACCGGCGTGCGGGGCCTCCAGCCTGGCTGGGAAACCAGCCTCAAGCGCGAACTCGAACGCTACGACCCGCTCTTCGTCATACCGCAGATCGGCCTCTCCATGACCAGCGATGGCATCCCGCAGGCGCACTACGAGGACGACGTCGCGGCGGGCGTCTACGATGAGCAGATCGACCACCTCGTCGCGGGTCTGCGCAACCTCACTCGGCCCGCCTATCTCCGCATCGGCTACGAGTTCAACGGCCTTGCCTGGAATGGCTACCTGCCGGAGAGCTACAAGGAGGCCTTTCGCCGCATCACCGACGCCGTCCGCGCCGCCGACATCGAGGTGGCGACGGTCTGGTGCGCAGCCCTCGACGGCGTCGACAACTACTTCGACTACAACCCGGGCGACGAGTACATTGACTGGTACGGCATCGACCTCTTCTCGAGCACTCACTTCACCGACGCCCGCGCGGTCGCCTTCGCCGACAGTGCCGACGCCCGCCAGAAGCCGCTCATGATCGGCGAGACGACCCCGCGCCGCGTCGGCGTGGACGACGGCAACGCGGACTGGAATGTCTGGTTCGTCCCCTTCTTCAACTACGTCCACACGCAGCCCGCCGTCCGCCAGACCAACTACATCAACTGGGACTGGGCCTTCTGGGCGGCGCAGTTCGGCACCAACTGGGGCGACTGGGGCGACGCACGCATCCAGACCAGCCCGGAGATCCTAGCGCTCTACACCGCCCGTCTTCAGGACAACCCCTACCTCCACGCCGAGTCGGAGTTTGCCTTCCGGCAGCGCCTCGGCTACGACGACATCGAGGCCCCCGCAGCCCCAACCGGCCTCCGCGCCGTCGAGACGCCGCGCGGCCCCGGACTGGTCTGGGACGCCGTCAGTGACCCGAGCGGCCTCGCACGCTATGCGGTCTACCGCGAAGGCGCGCCGTTCACGGGCACGCCCGACACGGAGGCACTCGTTGACCGCTTTACGCCCGGCGAGGCCACCTACACCGTGCGCGCCGTGGATCGTGCCGGCAACGAGAGCGCCGACTCCGCGCCCGTGGTGGTGAACTTCGAGAACGCGGAGTTACTGCTCGACAGCGGCTTTGAGAGCGCGTCCCTTAGCGACGATGCCTGGCGCTTCGAGGTCTACGACGGGGCTGCCGTCTCCGACTTCAGCTTCGACGGGGCGACCCCCATCGTCGGCGCAGCGTCGGCCTGCGTGGATGCCCGCCGCTCTACGAGTGTGGACTGGCATATCCAACTCCGGCAGTTCGTGGAGTTGCAGTCCACCCTCGGCTACGACGTCCGCTTCACGGCTCGTGCCAATGCTCCCTTCACGCTTTCCGTGGTGTTTCAGGAGGCTGACGAGGATTACACCATACATGCCCGCGCGGACGTAGCTCTGGAAGCAGGAACGGAAACCTACTCGTTTACGCTTGAGCCCGGCGTGGACGACCGCGAGGTCGCCTTCACGTTCTTCCTTGGGGACATCGGCACCAACACCTTGTGTTTGGACGAGATCGTGGTGACACCGCGCGCGAGCACCGCCGACGAGACAGGGACCGTGCCAGAAGCACCCTTTCGCCTTAGCGCGCCGTTTCCCAATCCCACGACCGGCTCCCTCGATGTCGCCTACCGGCTCGCCGAACCTGCTGAGGTGCGGCTGGACGTGGTAGACCTGCTCGGCCGAACTGTAGTGGCAGGCACCCCGCAGACGCGTGCGGCGGGCCTGCATCAGGACACGCTCCTCCTGGAGGCACTTCCCCCCGGCGTCTACCTGATCTGCCTCGTGACGCCCCAGGGACAGGCCACGCGGCGCGTCGTACGCCTCTAGCGCCGCGACACAGCGTGCACACGGTGGCCGTAGGGCAGCCTCGGGTTCACGGACAATCTGCAGCGCGTGCAGCTTGTTTCGGTTCGGTGTCGTGCTATCTTGCGTGTCCTTGCGCCCGTAGCTCAGCTGGATAGAGCGTTGGATTCCGGTTCCAAAGGTCGGAGGTTCGAATCCTCTCGGGCGTACACATGCAGAACCCCTAGGCACATCACACATTGTGCTTAGGGGTTCTGTATTTCAGACTCTACAAGGGCTGACGTAAGGGTTTTTAGCGTCGCATCGCATCCCGTCATGCTGCCCGGCGGGTGACGCGCACCTCCACGTCGAGGCCCACGCGCGCGAGCAGATCCACGAGCTTGTCGAGCGAGAAGCGCCCCACTTGCCCCGTCACGAGGTTGCTCACGCGCGGCTGCGTCTCGCCTAGGACGGCGGCAGCCTCGGCCTGCGTCCAGCCCTCGGCGGCGATGTGGTCGGCGAGCACGCTCATCAGCCGTGCCCGGGCTTTGAGGCTGGCCGCCTCCTCGGCGTCGAAGCCGAGATCGGCGAACACGTTGCCGGAGCCGACCGTGAGGGAGGTGTCTCCGAAGGCCGGATCGTCGGCATACTCGGGGTGCTCGCGCAGGAAGACGGCGGTAGCTTCGGCGGGGCGGGCGTGGCGAGCTTCAGCGGGGTCGGTCGTCGGCATAGCGAGGGCACCAGCGGTGCACTTGAGCGTGATGGCCAAGAGGCGTGGTCGGCTACCCGTTGCGGTCAGCGAGGAGTTGACGGTAGCGGAGTTGTCCGAGCGCAAGGTCGCGGCGGTTGGTCTGCTGGCTCTTCTTCTCGAAGGCGTGCAGCACCCGGTCGAGCCGGTACCCGGCAAGGCGACGGGCACCGTCCGGGAAGGCGCAGACATCCTTGTGAGCGGTGCCGAGGAAGACGAGCGGCCTCTCGTCGGGGAGTTCCATAGCGTCTATACCTGTTCTGGCATAGCGGGTTTCATGCGAGGTCCCCCGGCTGCCTGGCGAGCAACCGAGGACGTCCGATCTCGCCATCCTCTCGGGCGTACGTGAGACGATGCTGCTCCCCAACACGGGGGGCGGCGTCATGCGTTTCGGACCCTACGCGTCCAACTCGACCGAACCCGACGCTCGCCTACCAGGACCCACATCGAGCGCATTCGGCCATCCAGCGCATTCGGCCATTGAGCGCATTCAGCGTGGCTCCGCCCGGAAAATCAGTATGGAGGACGAAGGCACTGGCACGGTGGTGGGTCGTGCGCGTCGTGCCCCCGCCTCCACGGTGGTAGCGTGCTTGTCTCTGCTCTTGGCGCTACGCTGTGGTCTGCGCTCGCAGCTTGCGTGCTGCGTACCCCACCCCCACGAGCATGAGCAGTCCCAGCCCGCCGTCAATGGGTACCTGCGTGGGTGCCCCCGGCACGGTCGGCACCGCCTCCAGGGGCGGCTCCTCGAACGTCGGCGGTGGGGACGAAGGCGCAGCCCAGTCGGGCAGGCTCTGCGCCGTGGCGGGTGAGATCGAAGTGAGTCCGAGGCAGATGGGGAGAAGACAGAGCCGTAGGCGATCCATACTCATGAGACGAGAATGCGTGTGCGAAGTGAAAGAGCGGGACGTGGGCCTAGCGCGCGAGCGTGAGGCGGTGGCTCACGCGGAGACCACCCACTTCGAGCCGGGCGACGTAGACGCCGCTGGACAGGTCACCTGCTTCCAGCGCCACCTCGTGCCATCCAGCCTTGTGCTGCCCCTGAGCGAGCACCGATACGAGACGACCGGTGAGGTCGTAAACCACCACCCGCGCTGGACCTGGCTCGGGCAACCCGTAGCGCAGCGTCGTCTCTGCGCCGAACGGGTTCGGATAGTTGCCCGCCAGGGTCGCTACCCTCGGCAGTACCGGCCCCTCCTCGACCGATACCACCGAGGCCGCAGCGATGCGGAGCGTAAACCGCTTCGCCGCCGCGACACGTGCGCTGACCCTCCTGGGCAGACGCACAGTTCCACGTTGGTCACCTTGCTGTGGACCGACGCCGGCCTGAGCGGTAGTCTCGGCAACCCACTCAAAGGTGTACGTCTCTACTGCGCTCAGGTCTACCGTCTCGCCGGTCTCGGCGTCGTGGAGGGTCACCATCCACGCCTCCGGAACGTGCTCCAACGATGGCCAGCGCAGCGTGAACGTGCCGCCCATGTCACGGCCCGCCTCCAGCACGCGTAGGCTCAGGGGGACCTCGACGACCTCGTCCTCGGCGAGCACGGGAAGTGCGTTGATGACCAGACCTGTCTCATCGGAGGCTGCTTCCCCGAGTGCGGTCGTGTAAAGTTGCACGAACGTCCCGGCGAGCGGGCTCAGCGCGAACGCGTCCGCTGCGTCCAGGCCGGGCGCGGCCGTCTCGCGCAGGCGAACCCAGGCATGGGCCTCCCCCACTGGCGTCTCCAGCACGAGCGCCACCGTCGGGATCTCTGCGTCCTCAGCCGTGATGCCGTAGAAGGTGCCGCCCGTCGTCTTCGCGCTTTCCGGAATCGCGAACGTCGCGGCGTCAGACTGCGCGCGGGCGAAGAAGCCCTGGAATGGCGCGATGATGCCATCGGTGAGCGTCCCGACGGAGCCGTCCCAGACCAGGTACGATGCCGTGGCCTGTTCCCACACGTAGACGGTCTGGTCAAAGCCGCTCCGCGTCGTGAGGTCCCAGTCGATGGGCTCCGCGAACGGGTTGCCGAAGAGGTTCCACCCCTCGTCGTCCGCTGTGGGGCCGTTCTCGGTGTAGCTCACCGGCGGCGCGATGGGCCCGGCTGGCGGCGCGCCGTCGAAGCTGATCGTCTTGGGGAACCCCTCGGGCAACCCGTCGAAGTCGTCGTCGGAAAACACGTAGACGATGTAGCCGCGCGCGGCGGTCGTCACCTCGCTTTGGCTCGTGGGGACCGTCCAGCCAATGTCAGCGTCGCCGGCCAGGCTTTCGTCGTAGCGGTAGACGTTGGGGGCTGCCACGGGGGCGTCCCCGTTGTAGTCGGCCCCCTCGAAGCCCTGCGTCCACAAATCATCCACGAGGGCGTCGAGGGTGGCCGACGGGTCGGGGGAGGCGAGCATGCGCCAGCCCTCGGTCCCGGTCAGCGTCTGCGAGAGCGTGGTGAACGCGCCCTGGAGGTTGACGATCACCGCGTGCCAGGGCCTCACCGCCGGGACAAAGTTCGTGACGGTGAACGTGCCGTCCCCGTTGTTGAGCGCATACTGGTGAAAGACCGCGCCCGTGTTGTTGAGGTCCCAGTTCACGACGGCGATATCGGGGTCCAGGTCGCCGTCGATATCGCCCACGTCTAGCCCTTCGGAGATCCACAACTCGCCGGAGAGGTTGCTGCACGAGAAGGTGGGCACCCCGCCGACGACGCTCGTGTTGAGGCACACCCGGTTGAGCGCGCCGATCGAGGTCCCGTCGTTGGTGTCGTTGCGGCGCACCCGGTTGGCGAAGACGAGATCGTCTACGAAGCCGTCCCCGTCGAAGTCGGCGGCTCCCACATCGTTGGAGCCGTTGTTGTCAAGGGTGCTGCCGGTGCTGTCGATCACATCGATGCAGGCGAAGGCGAGGCTGTCGCCCTGGGAGCCGCTGTTGAGGCACACGCTGTTCGCTTCGCCGAAGACCCCGGCCGAGGAGTTGGTCCAGTTCGCGTAAGCGAGGTCGTCCAGCGCCCCATCGTTGTCGAAGTCGCCGACAGCGACCCGTCGGTTGTAGGTGCCCGGGTCTGGCATCGCGTAGCACTCGAACTGGGGGACGCCGCCCACCGTCCCCGCGTTGAGGCAGTAGACAGCGTTGTCGATGGGGCTGTTGGCGAAGGCGATGTCGAGGTCCGTGTCGCCGTTGAGGTGCGCGAACGTGACTCCGAGGGCGTCGTCGGAGTCCAGGTTGTCGTCGTCGGTGTACGTCCGGAAGACCGAGCACGCAAACTGGCCCGCGCCGTCGTTGAGGCACAGGATGTTCCGATCCCCCTGATCCGCGAACAGGAGGTCGATGTCCAGGTCCCCGTCCAGGTCCCCGGCCTCGACATCGGTGTACGCCCGGGTTGCCGACCCGGTGTCTCCGTCGGCCTCGGTGAAGACATCGGTGCACGAGAGCCCTCCGCGCCCATCGCCCAGGCACACCTGGTTTCTCCGGCTGCTGCTGGAACCCACGCTGTTCGCGATGGCGACGTCGGGGAAGCCGTCCGCGTTGAAATCAGCGCTGGCGACCCGGCTGAGGGTGCCGGTACCGTCCGCGACGGTGTCGCACGTGTAGACGCCACTAGCATCGCCGAGGCAAGCCTGGTTGTCTGCGCCTATGTTGGTGAGGAAGATGTCCGCGAAGCCTTGCCCGTAGACTGGCACAGCGAACAGCAGGAGAACCAAGGGCAGGAAGGACTTCATGCGACGAGGCATCTTCGTGTGAGGACGTGTAAGGAGCGGGTGGGCAGACCGGCTTCAGGCTACCCGCGCCTGCCACACCCCGAGGGGTGCACACGAGGGCCCACGAGGGCGTCACGCGGGGTAGTCTGTTGGTGCCGTGCCGACACTCGGAGGACGGGAGATGCAGAGGCGGTCTGTGGAGGTGTTGCATCGTGAAACTGCCCCAGTCAGGACGTGCAGCGTGGGACGGAGGCGCGCCCTTTTGCGCCTATTGCTTGCCTTTTTGCACCGAGATCGCCTTTTTGCGCCGCAGCGCACATAGTCCCTCACACCCTGGCGGGTAGGGTCCTGGCGTGAGCCGATGGCCGCCCTATTTTCCCGAACCGGCTTCCCTGCTGAGGCCGGTCGCCGTACCTCGCTCGTGCGCGGCGCACTCGTCCCGCCGCTGCCTCTGCCATCCTCCCGGACCGATCATGCTGCGTAGCCGCGCCGAGGTGTTCCGGGCGTCGATACGCCGGGCGTTGCTGCTGCTCCTCGCAACGGTGTGGGGCGTGCTCCCGGCTCGTGCGCAGATGGCACCGCGAGGCGTACCGGTTGCCGGGACCCTCCTCGAAGGCACCGCGCTGCACCGCTGGACGATCCGGGACGGCCTGCCCACCAACAGCCTCACCGGCGTCGCCTACGATGCCGAGGGCTACCTCTGGATCGCCACCAACGACGGCCTCGTCCGCTACGACGGCAACCGCATGGTGGTCCACACCCGAGCCACGCACCCGGTCCTGCCCGCCAACCGCTTCGGCGGCATCGTCACAGCCCCCGACGGCGCGCTCTGGTTCCACTCCGACGGCCGCTACTTCGTCCGCCATGCCGACGGCGCGTTCACCGTACTCCCGACCACGTTCGGCGTGGACCGGGAATCGTACCTCCGGCGCACGCCGGACGCACTCTGGATCGTCGGGGGCGACGCGCTCCGGCTCGTCCACGGTGCCGACGTACTCCGGGTGCCCACCACGATCCTACCCCACGTCACGTTCGATGTCGTCCGCGCTCCGGACGGGCGGCTGTGGGTCGCCACCCGCGACGGCGGCCTCTACGTCTTCCCACCGGGCGCGTACACGAGCGCCGAGGATGGCAGCGCTCCAGCTATGGACACACCACCGGAGCGCGTCCTCGGCCTCGACGACGACCTGCCCTCCCTCGATGTCCGTGAACTCGCCGTAGGACCGAACGGCACCGTGTGGGCGGCGACGGCTGGCGGTCTCGCGGCCTTTTCACCCACCGCCTCTCCAGCGATGTGGCTGCGAGGCCGCCCGCTGCTCGAAGTAGCCCACGACACCCACGGCCGTACCTGGGTCGTCGCCGAAGGCCAGGACGATACGGACCGGCGGGTCTGGCGCATCAAGGGCCGCACGGCAACGCCGTTCCTCGGCGATGCACGCTTCAGCTTCCAGGGCACCTTCTGGCACGGCCACGACGACGAGTTGTGGATGGTCTGGAGCGCCGAGCAGGACGGCCAGGCTCACCTCTACCGCCTGAGCGCGGAGGGTAGCCCTACGCTCGCCGTCACACTCCCGGGCCAGATCGTCGAGGCCACACCCAGCGCGGACGGGCTGCTGTGGCTCGCCACGACGAGCGGCCTCTACCATGTCCGTCGGCAACCCATCCGGGCAATTCCTTTCGGTGCCTACAGCGCGACCTACGGACTTGCGGAGCGGGCGGACGGCTCCGTCTGGGCAGCCATCGTCGGTCCTGGCGGTCCGGCACGCATCGCCCCGGACTTTGCCGTGACGCGGCTTCCGGCGACGCTCGGCTATGCATCCTTCTTGTACGAGACGCGCGACGGCACCCTCTGGGGCGGCAGCCGCTTCTGCCGCTTCGAAGGCACCACCTGCCGCCCCGTTGCGGTAGGTCCCGACGGCGAGACCCTCCACGGGGTGTTCGCCCTCTTCGAAGACACACACGGCTGGTTGTGGGTGAGCGCGCGCGACAAGCTCTGGCGCGGGCGGGCCGACCTCCCCCCGTCGCAGTGGCGCTCGTTCGTGGTGCTCGACGACCTTCCCCACGACCACATTCAGGTGTTCTACGAGACCGCCGACGGTGCCTTGCTCCTCGGCACCGATGGGCAGGGCCTCCTCCGGGTCAGTTCGCCGCTCGACGCGGACACGCTCGCCTTTGAGACGCTCACCGAAGACGAGGGCCTCGCCTCGAACCACGTGCGCGACCTCCACGAGGACGAGCAGGGGCGGCTCTGGATCGCTACCGAGGACCGAGGGCTCTGCCGCCTCGACCGTCAGGGGCGGGCCGCTCTGGGAGGTGGGCTCCTAGACTGCCTCAGCCAGGACGACGGGCTTCACTCGAACTCGCTCCACCGGATCCTCGACGACGGCCTGGGGCGATTCTGGATCAACAGCAACCAGGGCCTCTTCTGGGTCGCCCGTGCCGACCTCGACGCCTGGGCGCGCGGCGAGGCGAGCACCGTACCGTCGGTGGCCTATGGCGAGATCGACGGCCTGCCCGCGCGCGAGGGCAACGGCGGCGTGCAGCAGGCGGGGCTCCGCGCTCGCGACGGCCGCCTCTGGTTCCCGACCATGGGCGGCGTGGCCGTAGTGGACCCGGCCGCGATCGCACCGCCCTCGTTGCCCACGTCACTCATCGAGACCATCCGCGTCGGGGACCACACGCTTCTTGCTAAGACAACCGAAGCGATTGTGTTGCCGCCCACCGAGCGCGACCTCCGCGTCACGTTCACCGCACCGACGTTCCTCCGCGCGCAGAGTGCCCGCTTCCAGCATCGCCTCGTCGGCCACCGCGACGCCTGGGAGGAGGCGACGGCCGCGCGCGAAGCCGTCTACACGAACCTCCCGCCGGGCCGCTATGCCTTCGAGGTGCGCGCTGGGATAGGCGGGGCCTGGAGTGCGCCGGTCGCCCTCTCCGTGCACCAGCGCGCCTCGTGGCACGAGACGCTGTGGTTCCGCCTCGCACTCGGCGTTGGCTTGCTCGGGCTCACCTACGGGCTTGTGCACTACCGGCTACGCCAATCAGCGCGACGCGCGCGCCACCTCGAAGCAGCTGTGGATGCGCAGACCAAGACGCTGCGCCGCCAAAACACCCAGCTCGAACAGCAAACCGCCGAACTCGAACACGCCGCCGAGCTCAAGACGCGCTTCCTGGCCAGCATTTCCCACGAGCTCCGCACGCCGCTCACGCTCACCTTCGGTCCCATCGAGGACCTCCTGCGCGGCGAGTATGCCTCCGTCGCCGAGGCGCGGCCCCACTTCGCCCGCGCACGCAGCAACGGCCGCCGCCTCCTGCGCCTCATCAACCAACTGCTCGATCTCTCGCGGCTAGGCGCGGGCGCTGTTGCGCTCAAGCCCACGCTCCAGCCGAACGACCTCGGTGCCCACGTCCGCCACCTCACGTCGCTCTTCGCCACCCACGCCGAGCAGCGCAGCATCACGCTCCACACACGTATCGCCGAGCCGCCTTTCACGCACGAGTTCGACGCCGACGTCGTCGACAACATCGTCGTCAACCTCGTCTCGAACGCGTTCAAGTTCACCCCGGCAGGTGGCACCGTCCAGGTTTCGCTGGAGGCTGAAGACGATGCGGCCGTGTTGGAGGTCGGGGATACAGGCATCGGCATCGCACCCGAGGAGCAGGCGCGGGTCTTCGAGCGGTTCTACCAGGTCCAGAGCGGCCCCACCCGCACGCACGCCGGGTCGGGCGTGGGGCTGGCATTGGTGCGGGAGTTCGTCGACCTGCATGGCGGCACCGTCACTGTGAATAGCCACCCGGGCGAAGGCGCGCGCTTCACGGTGCGTCTTCCTGGGCTGGCCTGTCCCTCGACGGTACCATCCACCTGCCCCGCTTCGGTGGGCACCGCCCCGGCAACCGCTCGCGGACCCGCGTGGACGGATGTGCTCCTCGACGAGATCGTCACGACTTCCGAGCCGCCGACACCCTCTGCGAACGAGCGCTCGGACACCTCGCTGCCGCTGGTGCTCGTTGTGGAAGACAACGCCGACATGCGGGCCTACCTGAGCGCGCAGCTCGGCCGCTATGCCCGCGTCGAAACCGCCGCCGATGGTGCCGCGGGCATCGAGCACGCACGCGCTGTCGTCCCGGACCTCGTGGTGACGGACGTGATGATGCCGCACGTCGACGGCCTCGCGCTCTGCGCCGCGCTCAAAGGCGACACCCGGACGAGCCACATCCCAGTCCTCCTGCTCTCGGCACGGGCAGACGTGGAGAGCCGCATCGCGGGCTACGACCTCGGTGCCGATGCTTACCTCGCCAAGCCGTTCCATGCGGCCGAACTGCGCGCGCAGGTGCGGGGCCTGCTGCGCGAGCGTGCGCGGTTACAGTCCCGGTACGCCCAGCTACGGCGGCACGCCGAGGGCTCCGCAGCTACGGTGCGTCTTACCGACACCGACGCGCCCCACCTCGACGCACCCCCTGAACCTGTCGTCCGGTCGCCGTTTCCGCCCCGCGAAGCAGCCTTCCTCACCGACCTGGAGGCCGCCATCGCGGCGGGGCTAGACGACCCGGAGTTCACGACCGAGCGTCTGGCCGAAGCACTTGCGCTGAGTCGGCGGCAGCTCCAGCGCAAGCTGAACGCACTCACCGGCGAGTCTCCTGGGGGCCTGATCCGCGAGGCGCGCCTCAACCGCGCCGCCACGCTGCTCGCTGGTGGGGCGTTGAGCGTGAAAGAGGTCGCGGCAGCGGTGGGCTTCCGGAGCACTTCCGCTTTCGGACGGGCCTTCCGAGAACGGTACGGGGCGACGCCCTCGGTGTACCCTCAGACCGCTCCTGTGGAATAGGGCGTACGTAGGGCACCAGTACCGGCAATCTGCCGGCCACGGCAATCTGCTAAATGCCTCAGCTCGAAAAGCTAGCCACCCGAGAAGACGTCTACTCTTCTTCCTCGGCTGTGACCGCGATGTGGAGCTCGTCGAGTTGCTCGGCGTCCACGGCGGCGGGCGTCTGGCTCATCAGCTCCGTAGCCGACTGCGTCTTCGGGAACGCGATCACGTCGCGGAGGGACGTGGCCCCGGTGAGGTGCATCACGAGGCGGTCGAGGCCGAAGGCGATGCCGCCGTGCGGGGGCGCGCCGAAGCGCAGCGCGTCGAGGAGGAAGCCGAAGCGCTCGCTCGCCTCCTGCTCGTCGATACCGAGGAGGTCGAACATGTGGCGCTGGATGTCCGCGCGGTGGATCCGGATCGAGCCGCCCGCGATCTCGGTGCCGTTGAGGACGAGGTCGTAGGCCCGGGCGCGGGCCTCGCCCGGTGCGAAGGCGGCGCTACCGCGGTCGAGCTTGTCGAAGTCTTCGGGCTTGGGCGACGTGAACGGGTGGTGCATGGCGAAGTAGCGCCCCTCCTCGTCGTCAGCAGCGTCGCGGTCGTACTCCAACAGCGGGAACTCCGTGACCCAGAGGAATTCCCACGGGCCGTCGGCGCCCTCGGGAACGTGGCCCATCGTCTCGCCCATGTGGAGGCGCAGC
>JBCCRG010000018.1:0-17124 GCA_039208155.1 Bacteroidota bacterium
GGTGGAGCAGGCGCGGCGCGAAACGGAGGAGAAGGCGGGTGAACTCGAACGCGCCAACGCGCTCAAGAGCCGCTTCCTCGCCAACATCAGCCACGAGTTCCGCACGCCGCTCACGCTGACGTTCGGTCCGCTCGACGACCTGCTCGACGGGCGCTTCCAGGTGGAAGAGGCGGCTCGCCCCCACCTTGAGCGCGCACGGCGCAACGGCGGACGGCTGCTCCGGCTCATCAACCAACTCCTCGACCTCTCGAAGCTGGACGCGGGGGCCCTCCTGCTTCGCCCCGCACACGGGGATCTGGCGGGTCATCTCCGCCAGATTGCCACGCTCTTCGAGTCGGTGGCGCAGCGTCGGCAGATTACGTTCACGGTCGAGGGGGTCGAACAGCCTCGCGCCTTCGTCTACGATGCGGACAAGATCGAGAAGGTGGTCGTGAACCTCCTGTCGAACGCCTTCAAGTTCACGCAGCCTGGAGGCACCATCGTCCTGCGCCTCGCAGAGGAGAACGGTGGTGTTCGCATCGACTTAGCGGACTCCGGACCGGGCATCCCGCCGGAGCACCTCCCCTTCCTCTTCGACCGGTTCTACCAGGCCGAGAGCGGCACGACGCGGGCGCAAGAGGGCACGGGCATCGGCCTCGCGCTTGCGCAAGACTTGGTGGAACTGCACGGCGGGACCATCGCGGTCGAGAGCACGGAGGGCGTGGGGACCACCTTCTCGGTCAGCCTCCCGGATTCGATCGCGCTCCCAGAGATCGAAGCGCGGGCGACCTCGAATGTCGAAGAGGTGCGCCCTCCCGTCGGCAGCGACGGGTCGGACGCCGAGGCCTCGGCCTGGCTCGTTGAGGAAGCAGCCTATTCCGCAGACCAAGCAAGCGCGTCGTCCCCGGCAGCGACGCCGGGGGAGGCGTCCCCGAGCGAGCAGCGGGAGGAAGAAGACCAGACGCTCGTGCTGGTCGCCGAGGACAACCCAGACATGCGCGCCTACATCCGCAGCCACCTCGATGACGCCTTCACCGTGATCGAAGCGGAGAACGGCCGCGTGGGGGTCGAGCGGGCCCTCGAACTGGTGCCGGACCTCGTGCTCTCGGACGTGATGATGCCCGAACTGGACGGGCTCGACCTGACCGCGGCGCTCAAAGCCGATGCGCGGACGAGCCACGTTCCCGTGGTCCTGCTGACCGCACGGGCCGATGTCGCGGACCGGATCGCGGGGTACGAGGCGGGCGCGGACGCCTACCTCCCGAAGCCGTTCAGCGCGGCTGAGCTGCGGGTGCGGGTGCGGACGCTCATCGCGGAGCGGCGTCGGCTGCAGGCGCGGTTCAGCGCAGCCGCGGGGCTCTCCCCCGAGACCCCTCCGTACCAGCTCGATGTCGATGCTATGGGCAAGCCACAGGAGGGGCCGGAACTGCCTCCCCTGCCTGCCCGCGAGGTTGCGTTTCTGTCCGAGGTGGACGCCGTCGTTGCAGACCGGCTTGCGGACCCCGAGTTTGGCGTGGATGCGCTCGCCGAGGCGCTCGCTATGAGCCCGCGTCAGGTGCTCCGCAAGCTGAAGGCCCTGACGGGCGAGACGACCGCGCGGCTCATCCGAAGGCGACGGATGGAGTACGCCGCCACCGCCCTGGCGTCCGGGGCCGACTCGGTGAAGACCGTGGCCTTCGAAGCCGGGTTCACGAACGACTCGGCGTTCACGCGGGCGTTCGGGCAGTACTTCGGCGTCACGCCCTCGGTCTACGCGGAACGGCACGGACTGGAGGAGAACGACGCGGCTAGCGACGGCGGCTGAGGCTGTAGGGGCCGAGGCATAGAACCCGACCAAGCGTTGGCCCCAGGGTCACAGGCAGATCGGGGTTACGTGCGCTCTTGAAGCGCGTTCTGTCAGATCGGGCACAGGCGTGTCCGATTCAGCATGGAGGTTGTCAGCTCCGGCAAAGCGCTTGTCAGGAACTGCATAGGCGCATCGGCCCACCTTGGCTATGGGCGACCGTCGTCGCCGCTCCTTTCGCCCAAGCGCACTACATCTCACCGCCTTCCGTCTGGTCAACCGCCCAGGTCTTTCCTCCGTGACGCCTTCACAGCCATCGCGATCTCGGCTCCAGACTCTCGCTGGCGAAAGCAGTCCATCCTCTGGTGCTGATATGCCGTCACCGGAAGACGGGTTGAGCACGACACCATCCCACTCAGCCGCGGGCGCATCCTCCACCCCCTCCAGGGAGAGCAGGTCCGCCACTGCCTCTGGAGCGCCTGCGCCCGCGGCTAGGGAAGGGACCCCAAGCACCTCGAGATCGACGCGCTCGGTGCCATGCTGGGCACTGGGTAGGGGCCCTCACTCCCCGAAGGCACCGCCGAGCACCGCCGCGCCGCGTCCTCCCAGTAGCCCCTGGTCTTCACCGCACCCAGGCTTCACCGCATCCAACCAGGTTTCTCGCCATGGCTCCGCTCTTGCCGACCGCTCGTCGTCGTCCTCCGTCTGTCCGCCCGTTCTCCGTACGCCCGTTCGCGGGGGCTCGCCAGGTGGCCCAACGCCGCCTGGAGTGGCTGCGCCGCTCCGCTGCGGCTGGCGCGCTCACGCTCGCGATGCTGCAGGGCGCGCCAGAGGCAGGGGCACAGGTCGCCTCCAGCACGACGGGTCCTGAGTTCCGCGTCACCACCGAGACCGCGGGATCCCAGAGCGCTCCTTCGGCAGCGACCGACGCCGACGGCGACTACATCGTCGTGTGGGACAGCTTCGGCCAGGACGGTAGCAACCTCGGCGTCTATGCGCAGCGCTACGATGCCACCGGGGTCGCTCAGGGCAGCGAGTTCCTGGTCAACACCGAGACGTCGGAATCCCAGAGGGACCCTGTGGTGGCAATGGACGCCGACGGCAACTTCGTCGTCGTGTGGGAGAGCCTCATCCAGGACGGCTCCGGGCAAGGCGTTTATGCCCAGCGCTACGCCGCCGACGGCACCGCCCAGGGCAGCGAGTTCCAGGTCAACACCGTCACCCCAGGCGATCAGCAGTTCCCTGCAGTGGCGATGGACGCCGACGGTGACTTCGTGGTCGTGTGGACGACCTATGCCCAGGACGGCAACCAGAACGGTATCTACGCACGGCGCTTCGAGGCCGACGGCTCGGACCCGGCGACCAACGCCGGCGAGTTTCAGGTCAACACCTTCACCACGAATAGCCAGGAAGCCCCCTCGGTGGGGATGGACGACGCCGGCAACTTCGTCGTTGCGTGGGACAGCTACACGCAGGACGGCAACGGCCGCGGCGTCTACGCGCAGCGCTACGACGCGAACGGCGATCCCGTCGATGGCGAGTTCCGCGTCAACGCCACCACCGCGAGCAATCAGGGGGATCCCTCGGTGGCGCTGGAGCCCGACGGCGATTTCGTGATCGCATGGCGGAGCTACCAGGACGGCTCCGGAAACGGCGTCTACGCGCAGCGGTACAACGCAGCCGGCGTGGCCCTAGGCGGGGAGTTCCAGGTCAACACCTTCACCACGGATAACCAGATCGTTCCCCAGGTGGCAGTGGACGCCGACGGCGACTTCGTGATCGCGTGGGCGAGCCGAGGCCAGGACGGCGACAACTACGGCGTTTACGCGCAGCGCTACACCGCCGACGGCTCGACCGACGGCGACGAGTTCCGCGTGAACACCTACACCACGAGTACTCAGGGGAGGCCAGCTGTGGGGATGGATGCCGCCGGCGACTTCGTGGTTGCTTGGAACAGCTTCGCCCAGGACGGCGACGGCTTCGGCATCTACGCGCAGCGCTACGCCGCGCCTGCATACTCGCTCTCGGAGATCCCCGCAGGGTTGGAGTTCCAGGTCAACTCCGAGACGGCAGGCACCCAGGGTACTCCTTCGGTGGCGGCAGACGATGGCGGCGACTTTATCGTCGCATGGAACGGCGAAGGCCCGGGCGACGGCAATGGTGGCATCTACGCCCAGCGTTACGACGCTCTAGGGGTAGCGCAGGGCTCCCAGTTCCGCGTCAACACCTACACGACGGGTGTTCAGCGGCTCTCCTCGGTGGCGATGGACGCTGACGGCGGCTTCGTGATCGCGTGGGAGAGCGACAACCAAGACGGCGACGGCAGGGGCATCTACGCGCGGCGCTATGCCGCCGATGGTACCGCGCTCGACCTTGCTGACTTTGCCGTCAACACCTACACGACGGGTAATCAGAGGCTCCCCGCGGTGGCCATGGACGCCGACGGCGACTTCGTCATCGTGTGGAGCGGCGAAAGCTCGGGCGACAGCAATGGCATCGTCGCCCAGCGCTACGCCGCCGACGGCACGCCCCAAGGCTCGGAGTTCCAGGTCAACATCGTCACCGGGAGCAATCAGGCCAGGCCCTCGGTGGCCATGGACGATGGTGGCGACTTCGTGATCGCGTGGCGGACCTTCGGCCAGGACGGCAGCCAGTACAGCATCTACGCACGGCGCTACGCCCGCGACGGCACCCCGCAGGGCGGCGAGTTCCAAGTCAACACCTACACGACGGGCACGCAGCGGATCTCCTCGGCGGGGATGGACGCCGATGGCGACTTCGTGATCGCCTGGCAGAGCGAGGACCAGGACGGCGACGGCGACGGCATCTTTGCCCAGCGCTTCGCTGCCGACGGTACGCCGGAGGGCTCGGAGTTCCGCGTCAACACCACCACGACGGGTACTCAGCGGATCTCCTCGGTGGGGATGGACGCCGACGGCGACTTCGTGATCGCGTGGGCGAGCGCAAGCCAGGACGGCGACGACGACGGCGTCTACGCCCAGCGCTATGCCGCCGACGGGACACCTCAGGGCACCGAGTTCCAAGTCAACACCTGGACTACGGGCGCTCAGCGAGAGCCCTCAGTGGCGACGGACGCCGACGGTGACTTCGTCGTCGCCTGGCAGAGCGCAAGCCAGGACGGCGATGGGACCGGCGTCTTCGCCCAACGCTTCGCCCTCACCCAGCCGACAGTCAACGGTGGCACCTACGCGCTCCCCGTCCTCGGCGCCGAAGGCTGGCGCATGCTCGCCCAGCCCAACGGCGCCACCCTCGCCACCCTCCTCGACCCCCTCTGGACCCAGGGCGTCCCCGGCGGCGATGTCACCATCGGCGGCCCCAACGTCCTCCTCTACGACGAGACCGACCCCACCGCCGACGAGGACGTCGGCTTCGTGGCGCCGACCTCGCTCGCCACCTCCACGCCCGGCGAGGGCTTCATCGTCTTCGTCTTCGCCGACGACGATCCCACCGACGGCGAGGACGACATCGATGGTGGCTTCCCGAAGACGCTCAGCGCGCCCTACACCGCCCCCGCCGGTACCGTCTCGCCCACGGTCAGCTTCACCGACAACGGCGCGCCCGACGCTGACGGCTGGAACCTGCTCGGCAACCCCTTCGCCGAGCCGCTCTCGTGGGACGCCGTCCGCGACAACGCTGGCTTCCAGAGTGTCGAGGCGACGGTGTACGTGTGGGACCCGCTCGCGAATGCCTACCGGACGTGGAACGGCTCGTCTGGCGACCTGCTCGGGGGCGAGATCGCGGGCGGGCAGGGCTTCTTCGTGAAGGCGACGGGCGCTGGAGCGGCGGCGCCGTTCGCCTCGGACGACACGGGGGCGATCGACAGCCGGACGTACTCGGCGTACAGCCGGGTGGGGACGCCGGTCAAGCTCGCCCTCACCCTTGCGACCGAGGTCGGCGAGGCGCGGGCGTTCGTGGAGGCGGGCTTCGGCGGGGAGCAGGGGCGCGACGGGAAGGACGGGGTCCTGCTAAGCCCGCTCGCGGCGACGTTCGCGCAGGTGTTCACGCGGCCGCTCTCGGAGACGGCCGAGCCGCTGGCGATCAACAGCCTGTCGCTGGGCGCGCTCGCGGAGGCGACCGAGCCTGTGGCGATCCCGCTGGGCGTGGCGGCGTTCGAGGCGGGCGTGCCCGCCGGCGGCGCGATGACGCTGCGCTGGCCGGAGGCGCTCGTGCCGGAGGGCTGGCGCGTGGAGCTGCGCGACACCGCCACCGACGCCGTCGTAGACCTCGCTGAGACGACGGAGTACGCCTTCACGCTTGAAGCCGCCGCTGCACCGGACGCGCCCGAGATCGCCGCTCCGGCGCCGGGCACGCAGGCGGTGCCGCCGCTGCTACGCCAGGGTCTGACCAACCCCGTCGCCCGCGTCTCGGCCGCTGACCGCTTCGAACTCGTGCTCACGCCTGCGAGTGTGGTGGCGACTGAGGGCGACGCCGCGCTGCCGGAGGTGCTCACGCTCGCGGGCAACTACCCCAACCCGTTCAGTGACGAGACGACGCTGCGCTACGGCCTGCCCGAAGCAGCCACCGTGCGCGTGGCGGTCTACGACGTGCTCGGGCGCGAGGTGCTCGTCGTCCAGGACGGTCCGCAGCAGGCCGGGTGGCACACGCTCGGTGTGGACGCGGCGCGGCTGGCCTCGGGGCTCTACGTCTGGCGCGTGGAGGCGGAGACCGCCGCGGGCCGCGAGGCCAGGACGGGCCGGATGCTCGTCGTGAAGTAGCCCCCGCGAGCGTCAACCTCCCCAGCCGCCCGTCGGCCCCCCTTCGTTCTGCACGCTACCTATCCCTGCACACTACCCATCCCTGTACACCGCCATGCTTCGTCTGACCGCGTTCACTGTCGCTCTTCTGTTCACGCTGCCTGCTGGGGCACAGAGCCTGCCCGAGTGGGCGGCGCCGTTGGATCCGGTGCCGCCGTCGTCCCCTGCGCCGTCGCCTGCGGAGGCGGTGCCGACGCTGCCGGGGGGGCCGACGCAGGTGCCGATCGACGGGGGGCTGGGGCTGCTGGCGCTGGCGGGAGCGGGCTACGCTGTGCGCAAGCTGAAGCAGCGCCAGGCGTGAGCTACGGCGTCCTCGCCCCCCTCAGAAGGAGGCCCTGAGTAGAGGCCATCGATCACCGAAGGGGACTAGCCATCATTGAATCATGCCCTCCCTGTAGTCCCACGGTGGAGCCCCACCGTTTTCACCGCATCCGTCTGGATTCCTCGTCATGGCCCCGTTCTTGTCGTCGGCTCGTCGCCGCGCCCTGCCTGTCCGCCCGTTCTCGGTACGCCCGTTCGCTGGCGCTCGCCAGGTTGCCCAGCGCCGCCTGGGGTGGCTGCGCCGCTCCGCCGCTGCGGGGACGCTCACGCTCGCGATGCTCCAGGGCGCGCCGGAGGCAGTTGCACAGGTCGCTTCCTTCCCAGCCGGCGCGGAGTTCCAGGTCAACACCTACACGACGAACGACCAGGAAATCCCCTCAATGGCGATGGACGCCGATGGCGACTTTGTGATCGCGTGGGAGAGCGATGGTCAGGACGGTGACGGCGAGGGCATCTACGCGCAGCGCTACGCGGCCGATGGCACGGCCCTCGGCTCCGAGTTCCAAGTCAACACCTTCACCACGGGTAGACAGATAAGACCTGCCGTCGCGATGGACGCCGATGGCGACTTTGTGATCGCATGGCGGAGCCGAGGCCAGGACGGCGACGGCGAGGGCGTCTACGCGCAGCGCTACGATGCCGCCGGGGTCGCTCAAGGCAGCGAGTTCCAGGTCAACACCTTCACCACAGGAAACCAGTTCAGCCCCTCGATAGCGATGGACGCCGATGGCGACTTTGTGATCGCGTGGGAGAGCTATGGCCAAGACGGCTCCTTTTCCGGTGTCTACGCGCAGCGGTACGCCGCCGACGGCACGGCGCAGGGCAGCGCGTTCCAGGTCAACACCTACACCACGTCTTCCCAGCGAACGCCCTCGGTAGCGATGGATGCCGACGGCGACTTCGTCGTCGCCTGGGAGAGCCAACAGAACATCGACTTCAGCGAGATCATTGCGCAGCGCTACAGTGCCGACGGTACGCCCCAGGGCGGAGAGTTCCAGGTCAACACCTACACGACGGACGAGCAATCACGGCCCTCGGTCGCGATGGATGCGGATGGGGACTTCGTTGTCGCTTGGGTGAGCCGAGGCCAGGACGGCGACGACTACGGCGTCTTCGCCCAGCGCTACGCCGCCGACGGGACGCCCCAAGGCGTCGAGTTCCAGGTTAGTACCGAAACCATCGGATTCCAGCGCTTCCCCTCGGTGGCGATGGATGCCGACGGCGACTTCGTGATCGCCTATTCGAGTGGAAGTTTTTACGGGAGTAGCCAAGATGGTAGTGGCGAGGGCGTCTTTGCGCAGCGCTATGCGGCGGACGGTACGGCGCAGGGTGCCGAGTTGCAGGTCAACACCTATACCACCGACGGTCAGCGCTTCCCCTCGGTGGCGATGGATGACGACGGCGGCTTTGTGATCACGTGGACGAGCGTTGGCCAAGACGGCGACCAGGATGAGGATGGCATCTACGCCCAGCGCTACTCCGACGTGCCGCCGCCCGTGCCCGAGGGCGCCGAGGCGGCCGTCAACATCGCTACGGCCGGCAGTCAAGCAGAGCCCGCTGTGGCGATCGATGACGCGGGCGACTTTGTGGTGACGTGGGAGGGCTCCGACGCCGGCGGCACGGGCATCTTCGCGCAGCGCTACGCCGCCGACGGCACCCCCGCAGGCTTCCAGTTCCAGGTCAACACCGACGCTACCGGCAATCAGGAGAGCCCCGCCATCGCGATGGACGCCGACGGCGACTTCGTCGTCGTCTGGGAGGGCCCCGACGGTGGAGTCATTAGCATCTTTGCGCAGCGCTACGCCGCCGACGGCACCGCCCAGGGTGCTGAGTTCCAGGTCGCCGCCACCGCCAACATCGACCCGGTCAACCCCGTCGTGGCGATGGACGCCAACGGCGACTTCGTGGTCGCCTGGGCGACCAACCAGCGCGTCTTCGCCCGGCGCTACGCCGCCGATGGCACCGCGCAGGGCAGCGCGTTCGAGGCTGGGTTTGCCGGCCTCGGGTTTGGCATCGACCCCTCAGTGGCGATGGATGACGACGGCGACTTCGTCGTGGCCTGGAGAGGGCGGGGCACCGGCGGCGGCTTCTACAACACGACCGACGTCTACGCGCAGCGCTACAGCGCCGACGGCTCGGCCCAGGGGTCAGCCATCCAGGTGAGCCCCGCAGCGAACGGCACCCAGGAAGCGGACGGGGACCCCTCCGTGACGATGGACGCCGACGGCGACTTTGTCGTGGCATACACCAAGGAATACTACGCAGGCGGTGCCCCGTTCGACGTGTACCTGCGCCGCTACGCCGCCGACGGGACGGCGCTCAGTGGCCAGACGCTCGTGCACGACGCGACGACGAACAACCAGCAGGTGCCGTCGGTCTCGGCGGACGCCGACGGGGACTTTGTGGTGGTGTGGCAGGAGACGACGCGCGATGGGTCAGGGACGGGGGTGTTCGGTCAGCGGTACGCGGCGGACGGGACGGAGAGCGGGGCTGAGTTCCAGGTGAACGCTTACACGACGAACGGGCAGAACACGCCCGTGGTGGCGCTCGACGCGAGTGGCGACTTTGTGGTGGCCTGGGCGGGCGAGGGCACGGGCGACGATGCGGGCGTCTTCGCGCGGCGCTACGACGTGGAGGACATTGTCCGCCCGTCCGTAGAGCAGCCTCCTGGCCTCCCCGCTGGGGTTCCTACTACGACGGCCGGTACCCAGAGCGATCCCGCCGTGGTTCGCGCCGATGCAGGTGCCTTCGCCATCATCTGGGAGAGCCCCGACGGCGACGGCACCGGGATCTATGGGCAGCGCTACAGCGCGGGCGGCACGGCCCAGGGCACCGAGTTCCAGGTCAACACCGACACTACGGGTAACCAGGAGAGCCCCGCCATTGCGATGGACGCCGACAGGGACTTCGTCGTCGTCTGGGAGGGTCCTGACGGGAGTGGCGTTGGCGTCTTCGCGCAGCGTTACGCCGCCGACGGCACCGCGCAGGGTGCTGAGTTCCAGGTCGCCACCACCACCCAAGCCGACCCGGTCGATCCCGCCGTGGCGATGAACGCCAACGGCGACTTCGTGGTCGTCTGGGCGACGAACCGCCGCGTCTTCGCGCAGCGCTACGCCGCCGATGGCACCGCGCAGGGCAGCGCGTTCGAGGCCGGGTTTGCCGACCTCGGGTTTGGCATCGATCCGTCAGTGGCGATGGATGACGACGGCGACTTCGTCGTGGCCTGGAGCGGGCGGGGCACCGGAGGGAGTGGCTACAACACGACCGACGTCTACGCGCAGCGCTACAGCGCCGACGGCTCGGCCCAGGGGTCAGCCATCCAGGTGAGCCCCGCCGCTGGCGGTACCCAGCAGGCGGACGGGGACCCCGTCGTGACGATGGACGCCGACGGGGACTTCGTCGTGGTCTACGCCAAGGAATACTACGCAGGCGGTGCCCCGTTCGACGTGTACCTGCGCCGCTACGCCGCCGACGGGACGGCGCTCAGCGGCCAGACGCTCGTCCACGACGCGACGACGAACAACCAGCAGGTGCCGTCGGTGTCGGCGGACGCCGACGGGGACTTCGTGGTGGTGTGGCAGGAGACGACGCGGGACGGGTCGGGCACGGGGGTGTTCGGCCAGCGGTACGCAGCGGACGGGACGGAGAGCGGAGCCGAGTTCCAGGTGAACGCTTACACGACGAACGGGCAGAACACGCCGGTGGTGGCCTTGGATGCGAGCGGGGACTTCGTGGTGGCCTGGGCGGGCGAGGGCACGGGCGACGATGCGGGCGTCTTCGCGCGGCGCTACGACGCCAGCGGCGTCAGCCAGGACCCGGAGGTGACCTTCGCTCTCGACCTAGCTGGGGCCCCCGGCTGGCGCATGCTCGCCCAGCCTAGCGGCACCACCATCGGCGCCCTCCTGGCTCCGCTCTGGACCCAGGGCGTCCCGGGGGCCGACTTCGAGAGCGGAAGCCCCAACGTGTTCGTCTACGACGAGACCGACCCCACCGCCGACGAGGACGTCGGCTTCACCGCCGTGACTTCGCTCAACGCGGCACTTCCGAGCGGTCAGGGCTTCATCGTCTACGTGTTCGCCGACGACGACTTCGACGGCACGCCCGACGCGTTCCCGAAAGCACTTTCCGTGGAGGGCTACACGGCCCCCAGCGGCACCGTGTCGCCTGCGATGAGCTTCACCAACTCCGGTACTCCCAGCGCCGACGGCTGGAACCTGCTCGGCAACGTCTTCGCGGAGCCCCTCGACTGGGACGCGGTGCTGGCCAACGGCGGCTTCGCCAACGTGGAGGCGACGGTCTACGTGTGGGACCCGGCCTCGAACGCCTACCGGACCTACAACGGCTCGTCGGGCGACCTCCTCGGCGGGCAGATCGCAGGCGGGCAGGGCTTCTTCGTGAAGGCCACGGCGGCGCCCCCCGCCGTCCCATTCGCGAGCGACGACACGGGGGCGCTCGGCGGGGTCTACACGGTCTACGGCCGGATCGGAACACCGGTCAAGCTCGCCGTCACCCTGGCGACCGAGGTCGGCGAGGCGCGGGCGTTCGTGGAGGCGGGCTTCGGCGGCGAGCAGGCGCGCGACCGCAAAGACGGGGTCCTCTTGGCGCCGCTCTCGGGTACGTTCGCGCAGGTGTTCACCCGGCCCCTCACCGAGACTGCTGAGGCCGAGCCGCTGGCGATCAACAGCCTCTCGCTGGGCGCGCTCTCGGAGGCGGAGTCGCCGGTGGTGCTGCCCCTGGGCGCCGCGGCCTACGAGGCAGGGACACCGTCAGGCGGGGCGGCCGTGCTGCGCTGGCCGGAGGCGGTGCTGCCCGACGGCTGGCGCGCCGAACTGCGCGACACCCAGACCGGCGCGGTGGTGAATCTCTCGGAGGCGACGGAGTATGCCTTCACCCTGGGGCCGAACGCCGCGCTTGAGACGCCCGATAGCAACCCAGCCAAGACACTCGCTCAGCACGCGAAGGGCGCGCAGGTGCTGCCGCCCCTCCTGCAGGCGGGGGTCACCGACCCCGTGGCCAAGGTGGCGGCCGGGAGCGAGCGCTTCGAACTCGTCCTCACGCCTGCGAGCGTGGTGGCAGCCGAAGGCGACGAGGCGCTCCCCGAGAGGCTCACGCTCGGCGGCAACTACCCGAACCCCTTCTCGGACGAGACCACGTTACGCTACGGCCTGCCGGAAGCTGCCACCGTGCGCGTGGCGGTCTACGATCTACTCGGCCGCGAGGTGCTCGTCGTCCAGGACGGCCCGCAGAAGGCCGGGTGGCACACGCTCGGCGTGGACGCGGCGCAGCTCGCTTCGGGGCTCTACGTCTGGCGCCTGGAGGCCGAGACAGCCGCAGGCCGCGAGGCCAGGACCGGTCGCATGCTCGTCGTAAAGTAGCCCCTTTTGAACGAACTGACCTCCGGCACGACTACGCCTCCTTTTCGAATCTCGCACCGCCCTAGCCATGCTTCGCCTGACCGGCCTCCTCGCCGTCCTCTTCGTCGCTCTGCCTGCTGCGGCGCAGAGCCTGCCTGACTGGGCGGGCCCCCCCGGCAGCGCCCGTTCCGGAGGCCCCGGCGCCTGCCAAGGCGGTGCCGACGCTGCCGGGGGGGCCGACGCAGGTGCCGATTGACGGGGGGCTGGGTCTGCTGGCGCTGGCGGGGGTAGGGTATGCGGTGTGCAAGCTGCAGCAGACCCAGGCCCGACCGCAGAGCGCGCGCGCAGGAACCCCGACGTCCTCACCAACCTCGGCGAGGCCAAGCGGTGATCCGGCAACTTCGAAGCTGTAGCGCGAGCCTTCCTCAGGGGGCTTCGCCTGGACGCCCGGTTCGATTGACGAAGGCATCTGGGTTGCTCATCGGTTCGATGGGGCAGGCGTGTAGCGCTCAGCCACAACACCCTGGGCCTCGGCAGCACCGTGCGTGCTGGTCTCCAGCGTGGCATTGAGCGCCGCGAGGCGGTCCACGTGCGCGGCCACGTCCACGCGGAGGAGCACGAGCGCCGCGACAGTCGGCACGACGGCCATCGCGGCGAACAGTTGCGGCGGCGACAGCACGGCCACGAGCGGCCCCATCATGGCCGCGCCCGCCACCAGGCCTAGGTTACCTATCGCCATGTAGAGCGAGAACTGGACGCCCGCCACGGGCTTCCAGCACAGCGCCATGCACATCGCGAAGAAGGCAATCTGGGCGAGGACCTGCGCTGTGAGCCAGAGCAGTAGGTACGCCTCGACGACGAGCGCCGCCTGCCAGATCGGGGCTGCCAGTGCCATCGCGACGGCCACGATCACGAGCACGAACATCGCCGCACGGACCGCCCGCCCGCGCCCCAGCCATCGCACCAGCCAGCCGCCGCCCACCATACCGACGAGGCCGCCCACCAGCGTGCCGAGTGCCTTCGCGTTCGAGAACGCCGTGTCGGTCCACCCGAGGTGCTGCACAGCGAACACCGGCCCGTAGGCTTCGAACAGGCCCTGGTGAAGCAGAATCGCGAAGCCCGCCGTGGCTGCGAGCAGGCTGGCCGGGAGAAAGAACACACGGCGGAGGCTCCCACCGATCGCGCGCCAGCCGTCGAGTTGGAGCGCCTCCGCCTCAGGCGACGCGGCACCCCGCGTCCATGGCAAAAGCCGCTCGCCCGGACGTTCGCGGACGAGGAGTGGGAAGAGCATAAACGCCAGCGTCACGCCCGCCGCCACCGTGAGCGTCCCTGAGAGCCCGGCAGCCCCGAGTAGCCACGCCCCGCCCGCCGACGTGCCCGCGATGCCAAACACCTTACCGCCCCACATCAGCCCGTTGGCGAACGGCTGCTCGGCGAGCGGCACCACGTCGATGGTGAGCGCGTCCGTCGCGATGTCCTGCAGGGCGAGGAACAGGCTACCGCCGACCATCACCGCTGTGAGGAGACCAAGGTTGGCGAGCGGGTCCGGCACGAGCGCCATCGCCGCGTAGCCGAGGGCGGCCCCGAGCGTTCCAGCGAGGATCCACGGCCGCCGCCGTCCCATCGCGAGGAACGTGTAGCGCTCCATGAGCGGCGCGTAGAGCAGCTTCAGCGTCCACGGCAGCACGGATGCGCTGATGAAGCCGCCGATGGCTACCGGCGAGGCCCCCTGCGCGGCGAGGTAGGCCGGGATGGCGATGACGAGCAGCCCGTACTGGACGCCCTGCGCGACGTACATCGCGGTGACCATTGTGAGGCGAAGCGGGCGGCTCTGGGTGAGCGCAGGGATGAGGGACATACGCAGCGAGAGCGAAATCAGGAGCGGACGGTCGGCGGTCCCAGGCACGACGGGGTCGAGAGTCTTGCCGTCAAACCGAGCATCACCATGGTGATGACAGGCAGCCCACGCTGGCACCTGCCTGGGGGAAGGAGGAAGCCTGCACCGTAAACGGAAGGGCTATCCGGGTCGCGCGGTTCACGCGTCGGCGATGTGGGCTTCAAGTTCGATCTCGATGATGAACTCGGGCAGGGCGAGGCCCTTCACCTCGAGCCAGGTTCCTGTCGGGAAGTGCTCCGTGTAGATCGTGGTGCGATAGGCCGCTGCTTCGAGGAAGCCCGCCATGTCCGTCGTGAAGATGTTCTCGACAACCACGTCGGCGAAGGTGCAGCCATAGTGCTCCAGCACGGCCCGTAGGTCGGCGTAGACGTTCTTCATCTGCTGCGCCTGGTCGCCTAGAGCAGTTGGGTTGCCTTCGTCGTCCATGCTGATGGCGCCGGAGACTTTGATGGCGTTGCCGATCCGCACGGCATGGGTATACCCGTAGGCCTTCTCGATGGCAGGGCGTAGGTGGAAGTAGTCAGGCTTGCTCATGATCGCGTACGAGTTTGAGGGGAGAGACCGGGGAAGCCGCACAGAAGGCGTACAGCTCTCAGTCCCCAGTATCCGGCAGACGACGCGCATCGCTGTTGTATCTGGGTCTCCAATCCTTGCGCCCACGTCACATGCGACGGGTAGACCAAGCCCCTCGACGTGCCAAGGAGCGCGTGTCGTATCCGTCGGCGTTCTCAGATGCCTAGATCACGACGACGTGTCGGCCAGGCGCTAGGTCGTCGCGCCAGCGAGCAACGCCGAGACGAACGTGCCGAACGCCGCACCGTCGGGCAGGTCGAAGTCGTCGCGTAGGCGGCGGCGCTGTGCGGTGACGGCCTCGCCCGTGTGCGGATTGAGCGCCTCTTTCTCGTAGACCTCGGTGTAGACGCCGATGCCGCGCTTCTGCCACGTCGGCAGGTCGTTGAAGTTGAGGCCCGCCGCGAACAACAGCTCGTTCTTGTCCGCCACCGAGAGGCCGCTGAGCCTGGCCGTGGCTTCCTGGCCCGAGGCCCCGTTTCGGCGCAGGAGCCAATAGCAATGCCCGGTGAGCGCGTTGCGGGTGGCATCGGCCTGGCGCCACCGGAAGTAGTCCACGACGTCGTTCGCGCGAGGCAACTGCGCGATGCGGCAGTCGAACGCGCCCCGGTGGCCTGCCGCGAGCGAAAACACGGCGCTGGCCTCGCCTGCGAGCACGGAGTTCAGCTTGCGGAGCTTCCGCCCAAACTCAGTCGCGTTCGGGTGGAGGAGCAGCGAGATCTCGTCGCTCTGCACGTACGCAAACACCACCCGGAAGCCAGCGTCACTCACGAGGTGGCGCGTCGTTGCCAGCATCCAGTCCCGGAAGCGCTCGTCGAAGGGCTTGTCGAGTGGGAGGACTTCTTTGGTGAGCCGCGTGAAGCCACGCCCGTCGAGCCGAGCTATGAGATAAAGGCCGGGCAGCGCAGCCAGGTCGGACGCTGTCTCGAAGACGCGCATCCGGCGGTCGAAGACGTCAGGGTGCATCGGAGACAAGCGTTACGGCGAGAGTCCCATCGGGCGCGGCGGTGACGACGTACAGCGCGTCCCAGCCTTCGTCGAGCGTGGGCGCTTCCAGCTTGCGTGCCGTACCGCGAACGGCCGCGTCGGGCACGCGAGCCGCACCGTTCCGCTGCGCATTGCGAGCGAGGGCTTCGTCTACGGGCACGACGCAGTGGTAGCACACCACCTCGAAGCCCGCGGCTTTGGCGAGATGGAGATAGCGAGTGCGGGTCTTGCGCGTCGGATTCGTGTTGTCGGCGACGAACGGCTGCTGCGCGGCCAGGCACGCGTGCAGGAGAATCGCCTCGCGGTGCGCCGTCTTGAGCATGTCGCGGTTGAGCCGGACGTGCGTGTCGGCCCACCGCGTTTTGTAGAGCGTGCTCTTGCCCGATGCCTGCAGCCCGCACAGGACGATGGCCTGCATCAGTAGGCGCGCGCGAACACGACGCGTTGCTTCGAGGGCTGGCCGGTGAGCATGTCGACGCCCTCGGTCGGGTCGTAGTGCGGGTCCGACTCCAGCGGGAGGCAGCGGATGGTGGCCTTCGTCTCCTCCTTGATGCGCGCCTCCGTCTCAGGCGTGCCGTCCCACGGCGCGAGCACGAAGCCGCCGCGCTCGATGGCCTCCTTGAAAGCGTCGTAGGTGTCCACAGTCGTCGTCTTCTGCGCGCGGAAGTTCTCGGCGCGGGCGAAGAGGTTGGCCTGGATCTGCGAGAGCGTGTCCGTGACCACGTCGGCGAGTTGGTCGCGGGGGACGCTCTCCTTGCCGGGCTCGTCGCGGCGGGCGAGCTCGACGACGCCGTTCTTCACGTCACGGGGGCCGACGGCGAGGCGCAGCGGGACGCCCTGCACCTCGTACTCGTTGAACTTCCAGCCGGGGCGATAGGCTTCGCGGGCGTCGGTCTTGACGCGCACGCCCGCCACGCGCAGCTCGCGCTCGATCTCGGCAACGGCCTCCATCACGACCTCCTTCTCGCCGTCCTTGCGGTAGATCGGTACGATCACGACCTGCGTTGGCGCGAGGCGCGGCGGGAGGACAAGGCCCTGGTCGTCGGAGTGCGTCATGATGAGCGCGCCGATGAGCCGCGTCGAGACGCCCCACGAGGTCGCCCAGACGTGTTCGAGCTCGTTGTCCTTGTTCTGGAAGGTGCAGTCGAACGCCTTCGCGAAGTTCTGCCCGAGGAAGTGGGAGGTCCCGGCCTGGAGCGCCTTGCCGTCCTGCATGAGCGCCTCGATGCAGTAGGTGTCCACGGCTCCGGCAAAGCGCTCGCTGGCCGTCTTGACGCCGCGGATGACCGGCACGGCCATGTACTCCTCTGCGAACGCGGTGTAGACGTCCAGCATCCGCAGCGTCTCCTCTA
The DNA here is from genome assembly GCA_039208155.1 of Bacteroidota bacterium. Classification (GTDB taxonomy): domain Bacteria; phylum Bacteroidota; class Rhodothermia; order Rhodothermales; family Rubricoccaceae; genus JBCBEX01. Next base: position 17,019 of record JBCCRG010000018.1, read on the forward strand.
CGGCCTCCTGCTCGGTGGCATGCGCGGTGTGGCCTTCCTGCCAGAGGAACTCCATCGTGCGGAGGAAGAGGCGCGTGCGCAGCTCCCACCGGACGACGTTGGCCCA
>JBCCRG010000019.1:0-16978 GCA_039208155.1 Bacteroidota bacterium
CCCGTTTGTCGTCTCTGTCGATCAGCCTGAGCCGGGCATGGTGCAGGACGAGGACGTGCTCGACACGTGGTTCTCGTCGTGGCTCTGGCCGTTCGCCACGCTCGGCTGGCCCAATGAGACCGACGACCTGAAGGCGTTCTACCCAGGGACGGTCCTCGTCTCGGGCTACGACATCCTCTTCTTCTGGATTGCGCGGATGATCATGGCCGGGCTGCACTTCACCGACGAGGTGCCCTACACCGACGTGTTCATCACGGGCATGATCAAGGACAAGCAGGGTCGCTGGATGTCGAAGTCGCTCGGCAACGGCATCGACCCGCTCGACATGATCGAGCAATACGGGGCCGACGCGGTGCGCTTCACGCTGGCCGTGCTCTGCGCGCAGGGGCAGGACATCAAGCTCGACCCCGCCAAGTTCGAGGGCGGGCGCAACTTCGCGAACAAGATCTGGAACGCTTTCCGCGTCTTCGGTCGCTTCATGGAGACGGACGACGCTGGCCGCCCTACGTCGGATCACGTGCGCGCGCGCTCCTTTGACGAACTCGACCTGGTCGAGCGCTGGATGCTGACGCGCCTCCAAGAAGGCATCCGCGACATCTCGGCGTCGATGGACCGCTATCGCATCTCGGAGGCGGCCAACCGCATCTACGACCTCTTCTGGCGCGACTACTGCGACTGGTACCTCGAACTCATCAAGCCGACCTACGGCCCCGACGGCGAGCTCCGCACGATGGACCCGGACAAGCTCGCGCTGGCCGTCGAGATCTATGAGCAACTGACAAAGCTGCTGCACCCGTTCATGCCGTTCATCACCGAAGACCTCTGGTGGCGACTCCGTCCCCGCGAGGACGGCGAAGCCTGCATCGTTGCCGACTGGCCCGAGGCCGATGCGGCACTCGAAGACGCGGATGCAGCCACCGCATTCAGCTTGATTCAGGACCTCGTCACCGCCGTGCGCTCGGTACGGGCGCAGTACAACGTCTCGCCCTCGAAGGGCATCGCCGTGACGGTGAACGTGGACGCCGACCGCGCTGATCTCGTCGCCGTGCTCGACGCTAACCGCGCGACGTTCGCGGCCCTCGCAGGCATGGACGACCTCGCGCTCGGAACGGGCCTCGCGAAGCCGAAAGCCTCCGCTGCGGTCGTCGTGGATCGCCACGAAGTCTTCGTCCCGCTCGCGGGCATGATCGACCTCGACCAGGAGCGTGCTCGTCTCACAAAAGAGATTGAGCAGAAGCAGGGCTTCCTGAGAGGCGTCGAGAAGAAGCTCGCCAACGAGAACTTCGTCAGCCGCGCACCCGAGGCCGTCGTCGAGAAGGAGCGTCAAAAGGCCGCCGACGCCCTCGCCGAGATCGCGAAGCTCGAGGCCAACATCGCGAATCTCGGGTGAGTCTCCGTCCGCTTTTTTTCGACGGTCAGCTTTGGCCTGTGCCTACGGCCCAGCAAGGATGCTCGTCAGTCGGGGGACAAGTTCAGCACGCAGTAAGCGATAGAGTTCAGGATCTCGAAACTCGTCCTTGGTCGAGCCTCGGAACCGAGGTTCCGAGTGATGTATGCTCACGACGGTGCATCCAGAAAAGCTGCTCAAGCTCCCAGAATGTTCAGCGAGGGCAGCTATCAGGGCATCCACGTGCGAGCCGTGCAGCGACGTTTTGCTGCCGTTGACGAGAGATAGGATCTCATGTCCTCCATAGGTCCGCAACAGGCCCACATCATAGCTGATGTGCTCAGAAGTTGAAAGAGCTACAGAGCCAGCAAGGCGGTGCACAGGCGTTCTAGACACCCGGGCAAGACTCAACTCCTTTGTTCGGTCCGCTGCTCCGTTTGGGTAGCAAGCAGTTCGTGTTAACCCCGAACCTTCATCATATATCTCGATGGTAGTTCCTGGGAACGCTGTCGCAAGATCTCGGGCGTACCCGCTCAGCATGTGTACGTCTGCGCGTACGTTCTCGCCGAAGACTTCAGGGTCGAAGCGCCACCGAAATCGAATGTCGTGCTCGGGTATGCCCTCCGAGCGCCTCGAAGAGTCTGGTGTTTCGTGGACGAAACACGTATCACCCACGCAAACCACGAACCATTCGCAAGCGGCCGCTACGATACTGACTCCGAGACCGCGGATGAAGCGGCTCGTACGCGTGTGATCTCGAATCTCATCGAGGTCAAACGTGTCGTCAAGGTCATCGCGCAGGCTGAACGTGTTGTTGTCGTGGAGCGTGAGGCTGAGATGGCCGCCAAGTGGTGCATAGGCATCGAGCATCGTGGCGACGGCTTGCGTTGCGGCTTGTTCGCTGCCCCCGAAGTACATGCCTGGGCGCTTTCGTACTGCTTCGAGCACGCCAAGTATGCCGTCTGGATACGGTTCGCGTTCGTCTGGAAGAAATAGCAGTCGTTCTTGCATACTTGCTGCGTAATGGTCGGGAAATGATGCGTAGTAAACCTACGTGAGGCCGCAACCGGCCTGAACGGACGTCGTTCGCTATGTCCACATGCCGAATCGAGCTATGACCGACCTTCTCAAGACCGCTGTTTACCGACTTGAAGAACTCCCAGCGGAGGAACAAGACCGGCAGGCTGCAGCCATTCTGGATTGGGTCGAGCGCTACCAAGCACTCCGTGGTGCTCTTGCGGAGGGCCTGCGCGATATCGACGCAGGGCGCGTGGTCCCGTTCGACGCTGAAGACATCATTCGTCGAGGAGAGATCCAGCGAGCGTCACTGCGTGGTTGAGCGTCCGGTACAGCCCGTGCATGGTGCACGGCTTGAGGCGTGAGTGGCGACGATCTGGCAGGATAGTCACACAGACGAAGCAGGGGTGGGCGTACGTTTTCGGGCTTCTCGTCTCGCACCCAAAGAGCCATGCCCTGTACCCTCGCGCGCTGCGCCAGCCTCGCGCTGCTTCTGTTCCTCGCACTCGGCTCCCGCGCGCAGTCTCCGGACTCCACGCAGGTCGTCGAGATGCAAGCGCCGGAGGAGGATGAGGCGGCGGCGTTGTCAGCCGGTGCGTTCGAGCCGCCAGCCGACTGGCACCTCCGCTTCGACTCCACGGCGGGGCTCTGGGGCGCGAACGTGGTCGCGGCGTACGACCTCGTCGCTGACCGAGCGCCGCTCGACACCATCCTCGTCGCGGTCATCGACTCTGGGATCGACATTGTGCACGAGGACTTGGACGACGTGATCTGGGTCAACCCGGCTGAGGTGCGCAACGGCCTCGACGACGATGGCAACGGCTACGCGGATGACCTCCACGGCTGGAACTTCATCGGCGGGCCCGACAGCACGCACGTCGAGTTCGACACCTACGAGGTGACGCGGCTCTACGCGCAACTCCTTCCGCGCTTCGAGAACGTGCCTGCGACGGACGTAGCCCCCGCCGATAGCGCCGACTATGCGCTCTACCTCGACGTGCGGGCGCGCTTCGAGGCCGATGCGGCGGAGGCGCGGCAGTTCTACACGCAGCTTCAGAACATCGAGGCGCTCTTCGACCAAGCCCTCATGCCGATCCGGAAATACATCGGCGAGGACGAGGTGAGCGACGCGGACCTGGAGGCGCTGCGGGACTCAGCCATGCCGCTCCCGGCCGAGGTGCAGCAGGGCCTCTCGATGCTCGACTTCCTCGCGGAAAGCGGCATCACGCCTACCGATCTCACCGAGGCGCTCGACGCCTACGGAGGCCAGATCGAGTACGGCTACAACCTCGACTACGACCCGCGTGGCATCGTGGGCGACGACTACGCCGATGCGTCCGAGCGTGTCTACGGCAACGCCGACGTGTACGGCCCGGCAGCCGACCACGGCACGCACGTCGCGGGCATCATCGCGGCGGAGCGCCTGAATGGCCTCGGCATCGCAGGTGTCGCCGCGCCCGTCGAGATTATGGTGCTGCGGACGGTGCCCGACGGCGACGAGCGAGACAAAGACGTCGCCAACGCGATCCGCTACGCCGTCGACAACGGCGCGCGGGTGGTGAACATGAGCTTCGGCAAAGGCTTCTCGCCGCAGAAGGACGCCGTGGACGAGGCGGTGCGGTATGCCGAGGAGCGCGGCGTGCTGCTCGTCCACGCGGCGGGCAACAGCGCAAAAGACCTCGACACGACGCCCAACTTCCCGACGCGCCGCTACCTCGACGGTACTGAGGCGTCTAACTGGATCACCGTCGGGGCGTCGTCCTGGGAGGGCGGCGCGCGGCTGGCCGCCGAGTTCAGCAACTACGGCCAGACGACCGTCGATCTCTTCGCGCCCGGCGTCGCAATTACCTCGACGATGCCAGAGAGCACCTACGACGAGAGCGACGGCACCAGCATGGCCGCGCCCGTCGTGGCAGGGGCGGCGGCACTGCTGCTGGCCTACGCTCCCGACCTCACGCCGCAGGAGGTGCGGCGCATCCTGATGGACACGGCGACGCCGTTCGCCGACCTGCAGGTCGAGAAGCCGAGCGATTTCTTCGCCGAGAGCGGGCCCCGCTATGTGCCCTTCGGGACGCTCTCCGTCAGCGGGGGACTCCTGAACGTGGCCGCGGCGCTGGAAGCCGTGCTGGCCCGCGAGTGAGCGGCGAACGTCTCGCCGCACGACACGTTGACACGACTCACGATTCGCGAACGTCCTCCTGTGACGCGGTGACGATCCTCGGGCTCTCCTGCTTCTACCACGACAGCGCTGCGTGCCTCGTGCGCGACGGGCGCATCGTAGCAGCGGCCTCGGAGGAGCGCTTCTCGCGCCGCAAGCACGACCCCGAGTTCCCCGAGCAGGCCACGGCCTACGTCCTGCGCGAAGCAGGCCTCACGCCCGCCGACCTCGACGTGGTGGCGTTTTACGACAAGCCGTTCCAGAAATTCGAGCGGCTGCTGGAGAGCTACCTCGCCTACGCGCCGCGCGGGCTGCGGTCGTACCTCCAGGCGATGCCGCGCTGGATCAAGCAGAAGCTCTGGATCCCCGAGATCGTCAAGGACGAGCTGCTAAAGCTGGAGCACGCGATGGGGAACGTCGACTTCGCGAAAGACGACCTCGCCTGCACGTTCGTGTACCCTGAGCACCACGAGAGTCACGCGGCGAGCGCGTTCTTCCCGTCGCCGTTCGAGGAGGCCGCGTTCCTGACCGTGGACGGCGTCGGCGAGTGGGCGACGACCTCGTGGGGCACCGGGCGCGGCAACCGCGTCGCCATCGAGGCCGAGATTCACTTTCCGCATTCGCTCGGGTTGCTCTACTCGGCGTTCACCTACTTCTGCGGCTTTCGCGTCAACTCGGGCGAATACAAACTGATGGGCTTGGCGCCCTATGGCGAGCCGCGCTACGTGGACACGATCCGGGAGCATCTAATCGATCTGCGCGACGACGGCTCGTTCCGGCTCCACATGGACGCGTTTGAGTACGTTGCCAAGCTGCGGATGACGGGACGGCGCTTTGCCGAGCTGTTTGACGGGCTGCGTCGGGAGCCTGAGTCGCCGCTCACGCAGCGAGAGATGGACCTTGCGCGGAGCGTGCAGGCTGTCACCGAGGAGGCGCTACTGCGTATGGCGCGGCACGTCCACGCGCAGACGGGCCTGCCCGACCTCTGCCTCGCGGGGGGCGTCGCGCTCAACTGCGTGGCGAACGGTCGCATCCTCCGCGAATCGCCGTTCGAGCGGGTGTGGATCCAGCCCGCCGCGGGCGATGCAGGCGGGGCGCTCGGCGCGGCGCTGATGGCCTGGCACCACTGGGCCGACCAGTCGCGCGTGGGGGAGTCCACGGACGCGATGCGTGGCAGCTACCTCGGCCCGGCCTTCTCCGACGACGAGATCCGCGCTGCCCTCGACGCCGTCTTCGATGGCGAAGCCTACGAGGGCGTGGTGCCCTACGAGTACGTCGGGCTGGATGCGGTCCCGCAGCGGACGGCCGAGTTGCTCGCCGCCGGGCAGACGGTCGGGTGGTTTCAGGGGCGGATGGAGTTCGGGCCGCGCGCGCTCGGCCACCGGTCCATCCTTGCCGACCCGCGTGGGCGCGACGTGCAGCGCCGCGTCAACGTCCAGATCAAGTTCCGGGAGTCGTTCCGCCCGTTCGCGCCGAGTGTCCTCGCAGAGCGTGGGGCAGACTACTTCGGGCTCAAGCCCGGCGACGCGGCGGCCGAGAGCCCGTACATGCTCCTCGTAGGGCCGGTCCTCGGCGCTGAGATCGAGGGCACCGGCCTTGACCGGTTGCAGCAGATCCAGTCGCGAGTACCCGCCGTGACGCACGTCGACGGCTCCGCGCGCGTGCAGACGGTCGACCCGGCACGGAGTCCGCTCTACCATGCGCTGCTACGGGCCTTCGAGGCCGAAACCGGCTGTCCGGTCCTCGTCAACACGAGCTTCAACGTGCGCGGCGAGCCCATCGTGTGCGCTCCAGAGGACGCGCTGCGCTGCTTTCTGCACACCGACATGGACGCGCTGGTCCTGGGCCCGTATCTCCTCACCAAATCCACGATCCCCGGCGCGCGCGAGGCGGTCCTTACCGCCGACGCCATCGCCGCCACCTACGGGCTCGACTAAGTGTACCGCCACCCACTGATCGCTTCCATGCGCTTCTTCTCTCTCCTCGTTCTCCTGCTTGCGCTCGTGCTTATGGGCTGTGCAAGTGACACCGCCGCGAAGACCGCCTCCGTCGAAGACCTCCGGCTGCAGCGCAAGCCCAACGGCACGCGCGTCGTCAGCGGCGTGCTCGTGAACCCCAACGAAGTCTCCATCCGCAACGCACAGATCGAGATTGCGCTCTACGGCTCGGACAACCAACGCATCGAGGCGCTGCGCTTCGACATCACGGACGTCGAACCTGGCGCACGCCGCACGTTCGAGCGCGAGCTCGGCTTTCGCTCCGAGGCGACCAGCGCGAGCGTCGGCGATATCCTGATTTACTAGCTGCGGGCTACGCTATGGGGCCTACTCGGGGTACGACGTAAAACGGGCCGCCCTGCGTATTGCAGAGCGGCCCGCTGCCACTGGTGGGGGAGTGAGGTGGGTGCTTACTCAGCGGCCTCCTCGCCCCAGTCGAGGTCGAGGGTCACCTTCAGCGTAGCCTGCTCGTTCTCGAAGGAGATGGCGGGCGCACGGTCGGTCGCAGCCTGGGCAAAGGAGAGGCGGGCGATGTTGCCCATGTCCTCGTCGTCTCCCTCCGGATCCTGATCGACGACGTAGAGGAAGTACTCGCGGTCGAAGTTGCGGATGGCGCCGTCTACGGGAATACGTACGCCGAGCTGGGTGATCTCGGTGGCAGCCTGGCTGTCGACATAGACGCGGCCGAGCGCGTCCTGGATTTCGAGGTAGACGTCAGGAGCGCCGTCTTCGTCCCAGGAGTCGCCGTTGCCGCGGGCGAGCGGGAGCTGGTCGAAGGTGATACCGGTGACCGTAGCCGTCGGGCCGTCGGAGCCGGAGCTAACGAAGTCGCAGCCGGTCAGGCCGATACTGGCGAGGAGGAAGGCGAAGGCGAAGAAACGCATGGGTCGAGGGGTGAAGGTTGCAGAGGTTGGTGCTGCAACAGGTATCGAGCGCCCCTCAGCGCGATTAATGCAGGTGTGGGTTTACCGCAGACGATTGGATAGATTTCGAGGTTACCCGGTCGATTTGGAACCAGTCCGTGTCAGTGAAGGCGACTGCCGAGCCTGAAGCCAAGCTACCCCAGGTCTCAATCCGAGTCGATCAGGAGGGCGTGCAGCCCGCGTGGGGCCGTTGCGCCCCGAGGGCTACCCCCAAGCTAGTCGGGCTACTCCCAGACCAGCGACAGGATGATGCAGAAGTCGCTGCCCTCCTCCGAGAGCCGGAGCGTGGTCGGGCGCTCGTCGGCTACGTCGTCGAACGAGAACGACGGGGTCGCGCCTATCCACGGCCAACTTCCCGAGGGCTGGTCCTCGTCGCGCTCGACGGCGTAGACGAAGTACTCCCGCTCCAAGTCGGAGAGCTGCACCGTGGGCGCATCGGTCCGCGCCGGGAACGAGGCGGCATCCGAGGCCGCAGCGGCGAGATACACCCGCCCAAGCGCGTCCTGCAGCTCGACGTACACGTCCGGTCCGCTGGAGGGGTCCCAGTCTTCGCCGTTGGGGCGTACGTCGGGGATGGATTCGACGGTGACGCCAGCGATGGTGACGGTGTCGGACGATGGAGAGTCCACAAGGCTGCACGCGCTAAAGAGGAGCGCTGCGCACAGCGAGAGGGCCGTTCGCATGAGAGAGTGGTGGTAGCCGAGCGCGCCTGGCGAAGGCGGAAGAGCAGGCGCTGGTGGGGTCAGTAGAGAGCACGGTGAGAATAGAGAAAACCACGCCACACTTTCAAGATGAGGCTTGAACGTCGCAAAAAAAGAGGCGGGGCAGGCACGACGCCTCAAAACGGGCGCATGGGGCCGCTTCGACCAGGCCACGCCCCAGCCGGAACCCACGTAGCCTTCACGTGGCTCGGATGCAGCGAGCGGCGCGTTGTCCGTACTGTGCTACAGTCCTGTCGCGCTTTGTTGTCATACCAACCAATTAAAGGGCCATGCGTCGCGTCGTGTTCAACCAGAAAGGGGGCGTCGGGAAGTCGAGCATCGCCGTCAACCTCGCCGCCATCGCTGCGTCGGAGGGGCAGCGGACGCTCGTGATCGACCTCGACCCGCAGGGCAACGCTAGCCAGTACCTCCTCGGTACCCAGGCCGAGCCGGATCATACCGCCGCGGACTTTTTCGAGCAGTACGTCGCCTTCCGCCTCGCCAACGAGGGCCTGGATGCGTTCGCCACAGCGACGCCGTTCGCCAACCTGGATCTGCTCCCGGCCTCACCCGCCTTGGCCGAGATCCAATCGAAGCTGGAGCAGCGGTACAAGATTTTCAAGCTCCGCGACGCCCTGAACGCCCTCGGCGACACCTACGACCAGGTGTTCATCGACACAGCCCCGGCGTTCAACTTCTATTCGCTCTCCGCACTCATCGCCGCCGACGCCGTCCTCATCCCGTTCGACTGCGACGACTTCTCCCGGCAGGCGCTCTACACGCTCCTCGAACGCGTGGCCGAGGTGCGCGCCGACCACAACGAGGCGCTGCGTGTAGAAGGTATCGTGGTCAACCAGTATCAGTCGAACGCGAACCTGCCCCAGCGCGTGGTGGCCGAGCTTCGTGAGGAGGATCTACCGCTCTTGGAGACGCTCCTGCCTGCGTCGGTGAAGATGCGCGAGAGCCACGAGGCCGCCACGCCGCTCGTCCACTTCGCACCGCGCCACAAGCTCACGCAGGCGTTCCGCAGCCTCTACGACGAGCTAGGGTAACGCTTGCGGGCTGGGCTCCAGACATCGGTGTTATACCAAATCCGGGAGCAGACTTGCGACCGATCCGGAGCACCGAGGCCGGATTTGGGCTGTCAGCTATCGGCTTTCGGTTTCCCAGGTCGCAACTCATCAAATGGACTTGGTGTCACTCGTCTGTGGGGAGGTACTGATCCGGCAGCATTTCGCCGGGATGCTCGGGGCTCCAGAAGACGCTCACGATCCACCAACGCGTGCCGTCCCAGAAGACCTGGATCGAGTTGACGCCGCGCAGGAACGGATCGGCGTCCGGCGTCAGACGGCCCTCGTAGGTGCTCCAGGCGTGGGTGGTGGCGCCGAACTGCTCGGTGCGCCGCGCGATTTCCACTTCGTAGAAGCCGTTCTCGAGCAGCCAGGGGCCTGAGGTGGCCACGTAATCATCCACGCTCATGGCGCGATGGCGGTGGGTACCGTCGGCCTGCGGTGCCGTGGCAACCAAGAGACCTTCTGGGAGGAAGAGATACCGCATCCGGTCCCAGTCGCGCTCCTGCCCTGCGGGTCCCGAGATCACGTCGTAGAGTGCTGCCAGGATGCGGTCCAGCGAGGTCACATCGGCTGCGTATGCCACGGAGTCGGGCGACGCAGCGTAGGCGCTACCGTCAGACGCAGACGGGTGGGACGACGCGAGTGCGGTCGGGACGGTGAGGGCGAAGAGGGTGGCGGCGAAGAGTAGGGGCATGGAACGCAGAAGAGGTTGAGGACAAGCGCAAGCTAGCTCGCGAAGTCCCCAACCTCTCTTGTGCGCTCCGATTCGGCAGGATTCGCCAATCCTGGCCGTGGGTCGCGACGCAGCGGTGCTAGCGGAGCACCACGGCTCTCTGCGTCGCTACGAAGTCTCCAGCCCGCAGCACGACGAGGTAGAGCCCGCTCGCCATCCGGCCTGCGTCCCACGTGGTCGTGTGCGACCCGGCCGCGACGGTTTCGCTCAGGAGCGTCGCGACGCGGCGGCCGGTACTGTCGAAGACGTCCAACTGCACGTCCGAGGCCTCCGGCAGGTCGAACGTGACCGTCGTGGCGTTCGCGAACGGGTTGGGGTAGCCCCCGTGGAGCGCGAAGGCAGACGGCACGCCGCCGGGCTCTTCGGTGGAGACGACCAGGTTGGTCACCTCCACGACGGCGCCCGCGTAGCTCCAGATGAGGTCGTCGGTCACGATGCCTGCATCGGTGCGGAGCGTGATCCGGTCACCCGGCTCCGCGCCCTCGTCGATGTCCGTCGTCGGGTCGTCAGCGTAGATCGCCATCAGGCCGAGCGCGCCGTCGTTCTGCACGGTGAAAGCGCCAGCCACGACGCCGTCTGGATCCACCGCCGTGACGAGCGTGCCCGCCGCGAGATCGAGGTTCTGGCTCCAGGCGCTGATCCACGCAGGCGTCGGCGTGACGCCCGCTTCGCGCTCCGCAGCGACGAGGCTGCTCAGGGGCACGCCTGCGAACTCGGTCGGGGCCGCCACGAGCGGGTAGTCGAGCTGCACGGGCGCGGTGGCCTGGACGAGGTAGCCCATGCCCGGGCGCACGAGCCCGAGCGTCTGGAACGCGTCCGGCACGCCCGGTGCGTAGGCTACGCCAGTGCTGTGGAAGCTCTGGATGCTCTCCGTCGCGTCCATGATGCTGGCGAAGGCGTGGGCCGTGACGTCGACCGCGCTGGGTAGGTAAGCGACGGCGTTGAGCCCGGCCTCTAGCTGCATAGCCTCCATCGCCATGGCAGGGCCGTCCATCGTGAGGTCGGCGGCGTCACGCAGCTTCACCCAGATGGCCTCGCCGGCGCGCAGCTGCATCTCGGTGTCGTTGGACGCGGCAACTTCGTAGGTCATCCACCCACCCTCGCGGTAGAGCTGGACCTGCTCGACTTGGTCCCAGACCGAGGCCAGCGCCGCCTGGAGGCGCATGTCGTCGAGCTCGATGTTCCAGGAGACGAGGTTCCAGCCGTTCGTGAGCGGCATGACGCCTGCGCCCTCGACCACTATCGTGACGGGCACGACGATCTCGGGCTGCGTGGGGTCGTTCGTACGGATCACGATGGATCGGTCAAACTGGCCCAACTCGGTGTCCGTGGCGTCCACGATGACAGCAAGCGCTACCTCGGTGCCGGGAGCGAGATCGCCCCGGGGCTGGTCGATGGTGACGAGACGCTGGCCGGGCGGCGCGCTGAGCGCACGGATCGGGAACGTGTCGATGGTGCCGTCGCCGAGGTAGTCTTCGTTGGGGAACCACTCGGCGGGATCAATGGCTAGGAACGCGCGCCCGTCTGAGTCGCCCGTTCCCGTGTCGTCGAGGCCGAGCGGGAAGGCGTTGCCCTCGAACCGAAGGACGACGAAGAACGACGTGCCCGCGTCGAAGGTGAGCGAGCGGTCCATCGCCATCGCGACGAAGCCCTGCGTGCCTGCCGGGACGACCGCCTGGGCTGTGGCTAGGACGTCGCCCGCATTCGGGACGAACGGATCGTCAGCGGCGTAGACCTCGGCAACGATGTCCAAGTCGATTGCGTCGCCTGTCTCCGTAGAGTCCGGGTTGTGGAACTGGAGCGTGAACGTGTTCACGAAGAGGCGTAGGCCCCAGAGGTCGAACGCCTCCTCGGCGGTGAACCGCTGCGCGGCGAAGAGCGGCGTCGCAGCGTCCCCTGAGCCGATGAACGTGTCCGCGAACTCGTTGCCGTCGTCGTAGAACAGCGAGTCGGAGGCAGAACCGCCGGCACCACGCACGGTCGCGGAGTAGGCGAGCGGGCTCCCACCCGTGTTCTCGATGGTCAGCGGGAGGCTGCTGGTAGCGCCGGGCGCGAGGCTCGTCGCGAGCTCCGACGGCGTCACGACGGCCACGGGCGGCTCGAAGCCGAACGCGGTCACATCCACGCTCGCCTCGCCGACGTCCGTCGTGATCGTGAGCGTGCCAGAGAACGGTCCAGGCGCCGTCGGTGCGAAGCGCACGGCGAAGGGGGTCTCCGAACCGGGCAGGAGCGTGGCGCCGACTTCCAGCCCGAACGCTTCGAGGGCGGGGTCGGTGCTGGAGGATCCCGTGATCGTGAACGGCGCCGTCCCCTCATTGATGACGGTGAGCGTCTGGCCACGGGCCGTGCCGATAGCGACTTCGCCTAGGTCAACGGACGATGTGCTCAGCGTGACCGCCCCTTCGCCAGTCACCGTGAGGGTCACCGGCACCGTCGTGATCTCGCCCGTGGCGCCCTCAACGACGTTAATAAACTTGCTGTAGGTCCCTGCAATGAGCCGGCGCGCGTCAATGGACACGCCGAGGGTGGCGGTGGCTCCCGGAGCCAAGAGTCCAGAAGCCGGACCTACGGACAGGAACCCGCTGCCCGTGCTGGTCCCGTTGAGTGCCCGGATGAGGAACGGCACCGCGAGTTCTCCAGTGAGATCCTCATTGCCGGTCCATGTACCGATTTCGCCCGTCTGGCTGGCGAAGGCCCGTCCCGGTGCGTCTTCCGTACCCGAGAGGTCGACTCCCATCGGGAAATCCGGCCCGATGAGCGTCAGAACGACGAAGAAGTCCTCGCCTTCGTTGAACTGCAGCACCGTGTTGAGCGGGATCTCAGCGAAGTCCTGGAAGCCGGCATTGAGGCCCGTCTCTGTGCCAGCGAGCAGCCGGCCCCCACGGGGCTCATTCGCATCGGTAGCCGTGTAGACCTCGACCAAGACCGAGAGGTCAGTCGGCTCGAAGTCGGTCGCACCGAAGTTGTTGGCGTTCAGGTAGGCCCGGATGCCGTCGAGCGAAAACGGACCGGTAGGCGTGAAGCGCTGGGCAACGAACAGTTGCGTGCCGGGCTCGCCCGTACCTAAAAAGGTGTCCGGGTAGGGATCGCCGTTGTCGTACGCGAGCGAGTCGAAGACGAAGGCAGGGTCGTCGGTCGGAGCCATACGCATCGCGCTGGACTGGGGCGAGAAGGCAATGGGTGCTGGCGCCGCCTTGGCACGCACGTCTGACCACATGGGCGGTGCCAGACGCAGCGAGGAGGCGACGCGCGACGACGCCGTGGCTCCCGGTGCATCCAGTAGCGGGACGTCGGTGATGAAGACCGCGTAGGGCGTCTCTTCGGTCCCGGTGTTGGACACCGTAAGCGCAGTAGACGCCGTGTCGCCCGCGGCAAGCGTGCGCTCAATGGAGCTCGGTGAGACGGAGACCTGGGCTGTAGCCCTCGGGAGGAAGGCCAACGCGATGGCGCAGAAGAGCGCCGGGGTGAGGCGTAGAAGCAAACGCATGGGAGGTGACGAGTTAAGGCTGAAGAGGGGAGTCGGTAGAATGACCAGTTCATATACCCCCAGCGCCCGATCCATGCCCACTCATTTCTAGGGTCTCTAGGAACGAACAAGCACGGGACACGCTCGGTCGTGCAGTCGTACGCGAGGGGCTCCGACCAGCGGTACCTTTCGGCTCCCGTTCCACCACGCATCTCGAGCCCCATGCGTCCGCTTCTCAGCCTGCTCCTCGCCTCGTTTCTCCTCACTCCGCCGACGTGGGCGCAGCCGGCGTCGCTGCCGCCGCTCACGGTCGAGACGCTCTTCACGACGCCGACCTTCTTCGGCGAGTCGTTCCAGGGCGGGCGCTGGGCCGACGAGGGGCCTGTCCTGACCTACATCGACACCGACCGCGCGACCGGAGCCACGCACCTCATGCGCTACGACCTGACGACCGGCGAGCGCACCCGCCTCGTGGATGGCACCACGCTCCGGAAGCCAGACGGAGAGGGCCTGATCGCGATCGAGGAGTATGCCTACAGCGCGGACAAGGCGACGCTGCTTCTCTACACCGACTCCGAGCGCGTCTGGCGCTACAACACGAAGGGTTACTACTACCTGCTCGACGTCGAGTCGGGCGACATCACGCCGGTCTCGGACCGCGCGGCGGGCTTCCAGATGTTCGCGAAGCTGAGCCCCGACGCGAGCGCCGTCGCCTTCGTGCGCGACCGCAACCTCTTCCACGTCGACCTCGCGACGATGACGGAGACGCAACTCACCGACGACGGCGCGGATGGCGGGCTCATCAACGGCACCTTCGACTGGGTCTACGAGGAGGAGTTCGGCCTCCGCGACGGCTTCCGCTGGAGCCCCGACGGGCGCTATCTCGCCTTCTTCCAACTCGACGAGTCGGCGACGCGGCCCTTCACCATGATCGACAACCGCGAATTCTATCCGACGACCTACACGTTCCGCTATCCGAAGGCGGGCGAGGTCAATAGCGAGATTCGCATCGGCGTGATCGACACGCAGTCGGACAACGCGACGACCTTCTTCGACACCGACACGTGGTTCGAAGGCGGCGAGGAGACGGAGTACCTCGCGCTCATGGACTGGACACCACCGGATGCCGATGGCGATGCCCAGGTCTGGATGGTGCGCCTCAACCGCGACCAGAACGACCTCGACCTCCTCTACGGCGACCCCGCGACCGGTGCGATCACGACGATTCTCGAAGAGCAGTCTGAGACGTGGCTCGACGTAGAGACGGGCTTCTCTGACCTCGACCTCGCCAAGATCACCTACCTCGATGGTGGCGAGCGCTTCGTCTGGCGCTCCGACCGCGACGGCTACAACCACCTCTACCTCTACGAGCGCGACGGCACGCTCGTCAGCCAGATCACCGAGGGCGACTGGGACGTGAGTGCCTTCAACGGCCTCGACGAGGACGCGGGGCTGGTCTATGTCACCGCGACGAAGGAGAGTCCCCGTGAGCGGCACCTCTACGCGATTGGACTGCCGGGCACCGACGACGCGGGCACCGTGACTAAAATCTCGACGCGGCCCGGCTGGCACTCGATCAACCCGTCGAGCGACCTGCGGTACTACCTCGACACCTGGAGCGACACCACGACGCCTACGCAGGTCAGCCTCCACGCGCTGAACGTCGATGGTACGTCTGCCGGGACATCGCTCACCACGCTCGTGGACAACGCGCGGCTGCAAAGCACGATGGCCGCGTACAACCTGCCGCAGCCGACGTTCATGCAGGTCCCCGGCGCGGACGGCCAGCCGCTCGAAGCCTACATGATCCGCCCGAGCGACTTCGACTCGACGCGCGCGTACCCGATGCTCTTCCACATCTACGGCGGGCCGGGCTCGCAGGAGGTGCGCGACCGCTGGGGCGGTATCGAGCGGATCTGGCACCAGATGGTCGTCGACAGCCTCGACGTGATCGTGGTCGGCGTAGACAACCGAGGGACGGGTGGCAAGGGTAAGGCGTTCAAGAGCACGACCTACAAGCGCCTCGGCGTCCTCGAAGCGGAGGACCAGATCGCGGCGGCCAAACACCTCTCCGCGCTGCCGTACATCGACGCCAACCGGACGGGTATCTGGGGGTGGAGCTACGGCGGCTTCCTCGTCCTCAACGCGATGCTGATGGGCGACGGCCCGCAGACCTTCGAGGTCGGCATCGCGGGGGCACCCGTGACCGACTGGCGCTACTACGACACCATCTACACCGAGCGCTACATGTCCACGCCGCAGAAGAACGACGCGGGCTACACCGAGGGCTCGCCGGTCACCTACGCCGCCAACCTCGACGACGAGCGCCAGGACCTACTCATCGTCCACGGCGACTACGACGACAACGTGCACGTCCAGAACACCATCGTCATGGTGGAAGCGCTGCAGGACGCGGGCAAGCAGTTCGACTTCATGCTCTACCCCGGCCAAGCGCACGGCGCGCTCTACGGCCAGGCCGTCCACTACTTCACGCTCATGACCGACTACCTCGCCGAGCACCTCGCCGCCCCCGCCGACGACATGGCGATGGGCGGGACGCGGTAGCTCTTGGTTTGAACGATTGCACGTGTGAACGTGTGGACGTTCGCTTCACTTTGACGTACACACCTTCACACGTCCGGACTTCCACACGTGAACGACCTCCTTCTCACTGGCGGCACCCTCCTAGACCCCGCGACCGGCGACACGCGCCGCGCTGATGTGCTCATCCGAGACGGGCGTATCGCGGAGATCGGCGACGAACTGAGTGCGGGCGGCGTCGAGATCTACGACGCCTCCGGCAAGACGATTTCGCCGGGCTGGTTCGATATGCACGTGCACTTCCGCGAGCCGGGGCAGGAGCACAAGGAGACGATTGCGACCGGCGTGCGCGCCGCGGCGTTCGGCGGCTTCACGGGCGTGGCGTGCATGCCCAACACCGAGCCGCCCATCGCGAGCCGCGACGTGGTGGAGTTCGTGCGCAAGCAGGCAGAGGGGCTGCCGGTGGACGTGCATCCCATCGGGACCGTCTCGAAGGGGCGCCAGGGCGAGTCGCTGGCGGAGCTGGGCGATATGCAGGCGGGCGGCGCGGTCGCGTTCTCCGACGACGGGAGCCCGGTCCAGCACGGCGGGCTGATGCGCCGTGCGCTCGAGTACGCGCGTACCCTGGGTGCGCCCATCCTCGGCCACGAGGAAGACCTCACGCTCAACGCCGAGCACGGGCATATGAACGAGGGGGCCGTCTCGACGCGCCTCGGCCTCACGGGCATCCCCGGCCTCGCGGAGGAGGCGATGATCGCCCGCGATGCGCTCCTGGCCGAGTTCACCGGCGGGCACGTCCACGTCTGCCACATCTCCACCGCGCGGGCTGTCGACATTGTGCGGCGCGCCAAGGCCCGCGGCGTCCCGATCACCGCTGAGGTCTGCCCGCACCACTGGACCCTCACCGACCAGGCCGTCGCCGACTCGCAGTTCGACACGCATACGAAAATGCACCCGCCGCTGCGTACCGCCGCCGACATCG
>JBCCRG010000020.1:0-16827 GCA_039208155.1 Bacteroidota bacterium
ACGGACTGGGTATCACTTCGCACTTCTCCCTTCGAACTTCTGCCTTCCTACTCAGGCCTGCCCGAGCGGTCCGCCGGAGGCGAGGTAGTGGAGCAGCTTGCGCTTCGCGACGGGCATCAGCGTCGCCTCGGTGGGCACGTCGAGGTCGGCGCGGATGCAGTAGGTGGCTGGGTTGGGCAGGTCGCGGTGGTGCTGGGCGAGGGCGTGCTTGCAGGCCCCCGGCTCGGTGGCGACAGCGGGCAGCGGGACCTCACTGGTGCGCAGGCTGCGGTAGCGCTCGCGCCCCGCGTCCGCGCCAGTGCTTACGAGGACGCTCACGGTGTAGCGCATGGCGCGGTAGCCGTCGGTCGTCGGCACGAGGAGATAACCCTCGTCTTGGTAGGTCGGCACCACACCCACGGCCTCGATGGCGGTGTTCTGCTCCACGAACTCGTAGATCGCCTGCCCTTCCTCAATGGCGGTGCCCAGGCGGGGTAGTGTCCAGTCCACGAGGTCGTCCATCGGGAGCACGGGCGGCAGGCCAGGGCGCTCGTAGACCACCTCCTGCCTCTCCCAGTCGATGCGTTGGATGCGGCCGGGCTGGGCGTTGCGCAGCGCCTCGGCTTGGCCGCGCAGATCGAGGAGCGACCGGCGCAAGCGGATGAGGTCGGCCAGGTGCGGGTAGACGCGTGTCTGGTGGAATGCCTGGCGGGCGCGCTGCAGGCCCGCGAGCAGGCGGTACTGCACCAGTTCGGCGTCGTCGGAGGCAAAGAGGTCGAGGGTGAGGCGGGTGAAGGTGGTGGACATGGCAGGTCAGGACTGCGGCGTCGAGGTCGAAATCCCGGGCGGAGAAATCGTCCGGATGGGCCTTGAATACGGGCCACCTCCTCACAAACGCAAACCGCTTGCCATTTTGCACTAAACTTCTAAGCAACCATACGTTTAAGCACTCATTTTATTCGAGTGCTAGCAATCGATGTTTTTGACTGCTTCAGACGGTCTGTGGGGAGTGGGGCGTTTGACAAGCAGGAGTGCACATGTGTTGCATAGTCTCGGTGAGGCGGTGAAGGCCGCGATAAACCATCTGCGATAAATCGCTGTGCGTACGCCGAGCTTGGCCCGGCTCCCCCCGTTCTCGTTTTACTCGAACTGTCCCCCTCGCGTGCGAGGGGGACAGCTTTGACCGCCGTTCAGGCGCGTCGAAGCGGGGGGTGGGGGAGCCGAGGAGCCTCCCCGCCCTATGCATCATCGGAAATGGTGTAAGGACGAGTTGCTCCACGGGCCACTTCCCAGGGGGACAGAGCCTCGCAGACCCGAAACGGCCACGTCCCCCTTCGATTTTCTGCCTTACCGCTTATCTCTCTGCTGCCTCCTCCCCACTTCCTACACCGTCCAAGCTGACAAGCCCGTCGTCTGGGCGCACGGTGGGCTACCTACCGCCCCAGCCAATACGTCGCCTTGACGAGGAAAATGTTCTCAGCGGGCGCGTCGAACACGGCCCGGAAGTCGCGGCCCGCGTCGAAGTCGCCGACGGTGTCGAAGCCGAAGCGCTGGTGCTGCCAGACGAGGAAGACCGTCGAGCCGGGGCGGTACTCCCAGCGTAGCACGGCCGCGCCCTGCAGGAAGCGGTCGTTGAAGTCGCTGCGGCGGCGGAGCGTGAACGTGTCGGGCGTCGCCGGGTCGCCGTCGGCGTCGATGCGGAGTTGGCTGCCGGCGGGATCGGGCACAAAGGCCCCCGCTTCGTCGAAGCCGCCCCGCTCGATGGCGTCGTCCTCGAAGTTGAGCAGGTCGAAGGTGCGTGGGCGAGCGAGGGCGTAGAGCCGCCCGTAGTCCACGGCGAAGATGGACGGGCGGAGGAAGAGTTCGAGCGAGAGCGTCGGCGTGAACGTCCAATCGAGGCGGGTGCCGAGGACGAACTCGGTGGTGCGCGTCTCGGAGAAAACGTAGCGCCGCCCGAACGTCGCGGTCGCGTTGGGGTCGGCAGCGCTGCGGTAGAACTGCAGTGGGATGCGCGCCCACTGGATCACAGGCACGAGCTCGAACCGCACCGACGGCGTGGGCCGCCAGCCCACCTCCACCTCGGCGGCCGCCGACGCACCGTCCAAGCCCGTGATCTCGCCGTCGAGTTGCACCTCGGCGTAGACCGTACGCCCGGGGTCCGTGTAACCGGTGAGGCGCCCGCCGAACTCAGCGGGCTCGCGCATGAGCGGGCCGCCGCGCGTGAGGCGGATATCGAACACCTCAGGCCGCACGACGGCGCTCGCGAAAACGCCCCACCGGTTCTCAAACACGATGTCGGCGAAGGTGCGGAGGTACGCCGTGACGAGGTCGCCGCCGTAGCTCCACGTGAGGCCCTGGTTGGACGACAGCTCCCAGTAGCGCAGCCACGGCACCCGCGGGCGCGGCTGCTGGTAGGCGAGGTTGCCCGCGAGCGAGAGCCCGTCCGCGCGCGTCTGGAAGCCGAGGTCGTTGAGTTCGAAGCCGGGCGTGGCCGTCGTAGCGGTGAGCGAGCCGCGCCACGCACCGCCGAGCTTGGCGATGGAGAGCTGGCTGTAAAGGCCCGAGAGGCTCGTCGCGGCAGAATCGACCTCCAGGTAGTCGGCGTCGGGACGCTGGTAGTAGCGGATCGAGCGGCGCTGGAGGTCGGTGATGATGTCCGTACTGCCGCGCACGTGCGACACCGCGCCGACGCCGCTCACGATCCACCGGCGGTCGCCGAACGCATGCTCGAAGTCGAGGCCAACCGTGTAGGCACTCGCCGCGAGGTTCTGGCGAAGCACGGGGTTGTCCCCGAGCGCGCGATTGGTGGCGGTGACGAGGCCGCCCACGACCGACTGCCCCGCGCGGAAGCCTCGGCGGGCGCGCACGACGGCGTAGTTGGCCCACGGCTGCACGGTCTCCTCGCCCTCTACGATCTCGCCGTCGTCGCCGAACGTGGCGAAGCGGCCTGTCTCGTTCGTCGTCACGGCTTCGAGGACGCCGAGGTCCCAGTCGCCGATGCGCCCGGTGAACTTGGCCGCGCCTGCGATGGTCGTCTCCGTGGGGATGGCATCGAAGTCGCCGCCGACGCCGATGCGCGGGGCCGCGCCGATGCGACGGCTGTAGAAGAAGTCGCGCGGCGCGAAGTCGCTGTTGCGGGTCCGCGTGCGGCCGAAGTCGAACACCTCGGCCCCCTCGACGAAGAACGGCCGCCGCTCCTCGAAGAAGTCCTCGAAGATGGTCAGGTTGAGCACCGCGGGATCGACCTCGACCTGCCCGAAGTCGGGGTTGATGGTGCCGGTGAGCGTGAGCCCGCTCCCGATGCCGAGCTCGAAGTCGGCCCCCGCGTTGAGCCCAACGTCGTTCGCCTCGAAGAACGGATCGGCCGTGTCGCCGGGGAGGCGGGCTAGGCGGGTGGCGGCGTAGGGCACGAGTTCGGCGCGCTGGCGGGGGCGCAGGTCCTGCACACCGCGCAGCGTCCCGAAGCGGGAGACGTAGCCGAGCACGTCGGGGAGGATCGGAGCCCAGAACGTGATCTCGTCACGGTGCGCGATGTCGCGCTGGAATTGGATGCCCCACGTCTCCGCACCCTCGTCGAAGCGGAGCTGCGAGAGGGGGATGCGGAACTCGGCGCTCCAGCCGTAAGACGTCCGCGCGGTGCCGGTCATGTAGACCGCGTCCCAGTTGGTGTCGCCGTCGGTGTCGTTGAAGAGGAGGCCGTCTTCCTGCGTCCCGCCAGCGGTGACTGCGAAGAAGTACGCCGTGCGGTCGTCGTCGCGGCTGTCGATATCGACGGAGACGCGGTCGCTCTCGGGGAAGCCGTCGCGGCGGGTGATGCGGGCGACGAGCGTGGCGGGGTCCTCGACGTAGCAGCGGAAGGCGACGTAGAGTGCGTTGTCGTCGTAGAGCAGTAGGACCTCGGTGCGCTCGGTGCTGGGCTGCCCGGCGTCGGGCTCCTGCTGGGTGAAACCGCTGACCATCGGGGCCCCCTCCCACGCCGCCTCGTCGATCCGCCCATCGATGCTGAGGCTCCCGCTGCGCTCTACCGCGTCTAGCACCCGCGCGCCCAGCACCCGCATGTCTGACGCCCGCGTCGAATCGACGGCCTGCGCCGACGCCTCCACCGCCGACATGCTGCCGACGGCCAAGCACAGAAGCACGCACGCGCGGGCGACCGCGTGTGACAAACTCGAAGGGCGCGTCATCCGGAAGACGATGGTGGTGAGGAGCGACGACAAAGATAACGCCCCATCGCCTGTCAGACTGCCCCAAATCGCACCATTACCCCGCCCGTCACATCGCGCCGGTAGGGGTCGTTTGCAAACGACCCCTACCGACCTCGGTGCTGCGCCCCTCGGCCTTCCGTCACGACCCCAACCAATACGTCGCCTTGATGAGGAACACGTTCTCGACCTCGTCGCGGAAGGTGTCGCCCAGATCGCGCCCGAAGTTGAGCGTCCCCGCCTCGAAGTCACCGCCGTTGATCGACCCGGCGCGCTGCTGCTGCCAGACGAAAAACAGCGCTGAGGCCGGGCGGTATTCCCATCGCAGCACGGCATTCCCGCGCAGCGAGCGGAACGTGAAGTCCTGCCGGTCGAGGCGGAACGCTTCCCCGCCGTCGCCAGGGTCCACCTCGAAGGTGTCGCCGCCAGCATCGGTCCGGAACGTGCCGTCCTCAACGCGGCCGCGCGTGATCGTCCCCGCGTCCTCTCCGAAGACGGTGAAGTCGTAGGTGCCGGGCGTGGCGAACTGTTTGTAATTGTCGTAGCGGTACGCCGCGATGAAGGGGCGGGCGAAGAGCTGCAGCGTCAGCATGGGCGTGAACGTCCAGTTGAGGCGCAGCCCCAGCGAGACGTTGCGGCTCGTCACGTCGGCGAAGAGGTACCGCGTCCCGCCTGTGGCAACCATCGCCGGCGCGTCGATGGCCTCGATGTACTGGTCGGTGTCGAACTCCCAGCCGAACTCCGGATCGAGTTGGATCTCGATGGTGGAGTTGGGCCGCCACGTCACGTCGCCGAAGAGGTAGCGGTCGTACTCGCCCGACGTGTCGGTGCGCTGGTTGATGCCTGCCTCGATGGCGAGGGGCCTCCGGAAGTCGCTGAAGAAGCCGAACCGCAGGCGGGCGGCGCGGGGGTAGGTTGCCTTCGGGCCGCCGCGCGTGAGGTTGTCGTTCGTGCCCGGGGGGATGTAGACGCCGTTGGTGAACAGCCCCCAGCGCGAGCGGAACTGGATGTTGCTGAAATAGCCGACGTAGGTGTTGATCCGGTCGCCGTCCCAGTTCTGGCCGTAGCCGCCGAAGGTGTTGAAGCGCCAGCGGAGCACGCGGTCGGAGGCGGGGTTGTTGTCCTGGTAGCTCCCCGCCCACGAGAGCGCCCGGACGCCCGCGCGGAACTGGAAGCCGAGGTCGTTCACGTCGAAACCGGGCGCGACCTCGGTATAGGTGAGGGAGCCGGTGAGGTGTTCGCCACGGATCTTGGCGAGGGAGAGCTGCGCATAGTGCCCGCTGAGGGAGGTTGCGGACGAGTCCACGTCGCGGGCGGCGAAGTCGGGGCGCTGGAAGTTGTGCTGCGGGGCACGCTGGAGGTCGGTGATGACCGACGCGCTGCCGTTGACGCGGCTGACCGCGCCGACGCCGGAGACGGCGTAGGTCTGGTCGCCGAACTGGTGCTCGAAGTCGAGGCCGCCGACGTAGGCGCTCGACGGCATCAGATCGACGAACGCGGGGTCGTCGGCGAGGCGGCGGTTGGCGGCGGTGAGGAGCCCACCGACCACGGTCTGCCCGCCGCGGAAGTCGCGCTTGACGCGGCCCACGGCGTAGTTCGCCCACGGCTCCACGGGCGCGCGCTCGATGGCTCCGTCGCCGATAGTGTACTGGCCGACCTCGCGCGTGGTGACAGCTTCGAGGACCCCGACGGACCAGGCGCCGATCCGGCCCGAGAGCTTCGCCGCGCCCGCGATGGTCGTCTCGTTGGGCACGTCCACGAAGTCGACGCCCTCGAAGTCGTTGCCGAGGCTGCGGCGCGGGCTGCGGCCGATGCGGCGGCTGTAGAAAAAGGTCGGCCGGAAGTCGACGTTGAACGTGCGCGTGTTACCGAACTGGAAGATGTCCACGCCCTCGACGAAGAACGGGCGGCGCTCCTGGAAGAAGTTCTCGAACTGCGAGAGGTTGACTACCGCCGGGTCGGCCTCGACCTGCCCGAAGTCAGGGTTGAGCGTGGCCGTGAGCGTGAGGTCGCTCGTGAGGCCGTAGCGCAGGTCGGCCCCCACGTTGGCCCCGAGGTCATTCGCGCTGTAGAACGGGTCAGCGGTGTCACCGGGGACCCGTTCGAGCTTGCTGGCGACGTAGGGCATCACCTCGAGGCGGCGTGGCGCCTGGAGCCCACGCAGGCCGCGCAGCCGCCCGAAGCTGGAGACGGTCCCGCTGGCGTCGGGCGGGAACGGCGCCCAGAAGTTGTCTTCGCCGTTGTGCACGATCTCGCGGCCGAACTGGATGCCCCAGTCCTGCACGCCCTCGTCGGCGCGGAAGCGGAGCTGTGAGAGCGGGATGCGAAACTCGGCCGTCCATCCCTCCTCGTACACCGAGGTGGCGACGTCCCAGACGGCGTCCCAGCTACGGTCCTCCTGCACGTCGTTGTAGATCAGGAAGTCGCGCGGGCTCCCGGCGGGCGTGACCGCGAAGACAAACGCCGTGCGGCCGTCGTCGTAGCTGTCGAGGGCGACGAGGACGAGGTCGCTCTGGATGAAGTCGTCGCGGCGGGCCATGCGCGAGATGAGCGTGCCCATGTCGCGGACGTGGCAGCGGAAGCCGACGTAGAGGGCGTTGGCGTCGTAGAGGACGCGGACCTCGGTGTTCTCCGTCGCCGGATCGCCGGGCTCCGGCCCGCGCTGCGTGAACCCCGTCGCGACCGGTGCCTCAGCCCAGGCCGCCTCGTCGAGACGACCATCGATGGCGAGCGGCATGCCCGACGCCTCGGCGAGGTGGAGGGCGCTGACCTCAGGCGGGCTCCCACTTGTGCGCCCCTCGCGTTCGCCGTCCGGCTGGTCGGTGCTCTGCTCACCCGCGACGGCCGTCGGGACTACGAGTACGAGAAGGAGAGCGAGGCAGCGTGTGGCGAACAGCATAGCGCGAGCGGGGGCGGGCTCGGGGCAGAACAAGACGGGGGCGCTACGAGGGCACGCGCGCAAAGGTGACGGGGCGCCGCATGGCTTGTGCGCGCGGGTGCAGGAAGCGCCATCGCCAGGGAAGACGCCACAGACCGGGGGCGAGGCAGCGTGGATGCCGTGCTACACGGCCGTCATGGCCTCCGTGATGATTTTCGTCAGTCGGTCGGCCTGGCACGACGGCACGGCCGCCCCAAACTCGACGCGCACGTCGGCGTCCACGTCTTGGAAGGCGTTCTTGACCTCGTCGGCGATCCCGTCCCAATCGACCTCGTCCAGCGCATCCTCGACGACCTCGACGGTACCGTTGGTCAGGTCGTCCCAGTCTAGGTCCACCTCCACGTTGCCGTCCACCTCGAGCCGCATCCCGTACTCATCGATGCGCAGACGGACGTCGCCCTCCTCGTGCACGTGGGTACTCGTGTGGACGCGGGCATCGGCATGCGTGCGGGTGTCGTGATGAACGTGGACGTTCGACCGGTCGCGGTAGGACTGGGCGATCCGGTGGGCGGAGCGGATCGTGTCAGCCACGGCCGCACGGAGTTCAGCGTCACGCAGCGCGGCGCGATCCTGACTCGGGGCAGCGCGGCGTAGGCTGGCGCTTGAACGACGAAGCTGAATGCTGCCGTTCTGGGTGGTGAGCTTCATGCGCCGGCCGCCGTTCCCGACGGTACCCGACGCCGATACGCCGACGTTGCGCCCCCGACGGATTTCCAGCGGGAAGTCCGAGCGGATGTCGCCGTTCATCGTCTTCGCCTCGACCTCAGCGGAGAAGTCTGCCGGCAGCGTGAGGATGATGGCACCGTTGACGGAGGAGTACTCGGCGGTGCCGGACCAGTCAGCGCGGCCCATGTCGGCGCGGATGGCCCCGTTGACACTCGACGCGCGGACCGAGCCGCTCGCGGATGCCTCGACGGCCCCGTTGACACTCGTCGCCTCGATGTCGCCGTTAGAGGTGCTCGCTTTCACGGCCCCGTTCACACTCGTAGCCGTGATGTCGCCGGAGAGCTCCAGCGCCTCGACGGCCCCGTTGACCGAGGCGCCCTCGAAGTGGACGCCGCGCGGGACGCGCACCTCGAAGTCGACCGTGACGCCGTTGTTCACGTTGCCCGTGGGGCTTTCGGTCGGCGAGCAGTCACCGCGCTGGCCCTCGTAGCGCACGCACACCACCACGCCGTCGCTGAACTCGACGACCTCGACGCTGGCAGGGGTCGAGCGCCGCCCGCGGTTGTCCTTCTTCTCCGCCTCGATGACGACCCGGTTGTCGTTACCGCCGTCGGCCTTCACCGCACCGTTGACGTTCTTGACGATGAGCTGCTTACCCGGCGCGAGCACACCGTCCCAGCGGAAGTCTTCGTCGAGCGGCACTACGACGACCGAGCGCTCCCCCGACCCGAACACGGCCAGTCCAGCCGGACGTGAAGTCTCACGAGCGTCGTCTGATCGGGTCGCGGCGTCTTCGCCGGTCGCGTCGGATGCACGGGCCTCATCGCCCCCCCGGGCGTCGTCGGCGGTGCGCGCCTCGGCGAACACCGCGAAGCTTGCCGCGGCGTCATCGCCGACGGCGGCGTGTGCAGGCACCGGGCGTACCGTGGCGAGCGACGCGGCGAGCAGCAGGGTCACCGCGCCGAGCACCGTGAGCAGCACCCGCGAGAGCGCGCGTCGGTCCAGGGACGGGTCGAGTATGGAGAGGAGGCGCCCTTCGAGCTGCGAGCGCCGCGCCATCGGGGCCATCGCGAGGGCGGCCATCGGCTCGCGACGCTGCACGGCGCGCGCCACGTCGAGGAGTACGTCAGCGTAGGCCGAGGGGCGCGTTCCAGCGCGCAGCACGGCGTCGTCGCAGGCGTGCTCGCGCTCGGCGAGGAGGCGGCGGTAGGCCATCCACGCAAGCGGCTGATACCAGTGCAGCGCGCACGCAAGCTGCGCCACCCACTGCCAGAGCACGTCGCGGCGGCGGACGTGCGCTAGTTCGTGCGCCAGGACCGCACGGCGGCGCTCCGCCGTCCAGTCGTCAGCCTCGGCGGGCAGGATGAGCACGGGCCCAAACGCGCCCCACGTCACGGGCACCGAGAGCCGCTCGCTCCGGAGCAGTCGCACCGGCGTCCGCAGGTCGAGGTCCTCCGCCACCTCTGCGAGGAGCACGAGCCACGCCCCGTCCTTCACGGGCACAGCGCGGGCCGCCAGCCGCCATGCTGCGAGCGCCGTCACAAACCACCAGCCGCCCACTGCCAAGGCGCCGAGCGCCCACACGAGCACGAGCGCGCCGACCGGATGCGCCCTCACGAGGTCGACGAGCGACGGCGCCGCTGCGCTGACCTGCGGTGCTGGCAGGGCCTCAGGGGGTGCCGGTGCCACCGGCGGGGCCGGGACGCCAGGCAGCCCTGCCTCCGCAGCGGGCGCAGCCGGTGCCGTCATGTCAACGACCGCCCCTTCTGCTACGGCAGGCGCAGCCTCGCCGGGTAGTACCGCAAGCTCCCACGTGGGGAGCGCGAGCGGCAGCAGCGTCACGGCGAGCGCCGCGCCCAGCGCCCCGGTCCACACGGCATGCCGCCAGGCCGCCGAGAACCCGCGCACGAGCCGGGCGAGCCCCCACCCGATGCCGAGGAAGACGGTGACTTTGAAGACAAGCGCTACGAGCGACGGCGCGAGGTCCGTGGCTGTGTCGAAGAGCGGGACGAGATCAGGCATGGTCGGGACGGCTAGCGTGGGGCGGGAGGCAGTTCAGCGGGGACGGCTCAGCGCCCCTCTTTCTTGGCCTGGTCGATGAGGCGCGTGAGACGGTCGAGGTCCGCGTCGGAGAGTTGGTCGCTCTTCAGGTCGAGCAGCGCCGCGACGGCTTGCTCGGCGGAGTCCTCGAAGAAGGTGTCGAGCAGGTGGCGGAGGGCCGAGCGCTGCGCCTTCTCGGGCGCGACGGTCGGGTGGTAGACGTAGCGCGGGCCGTCCTGCGTGTGGGTGAGGTGGCCTTTCTCCACGAGGATGCGCAGCAGCGCGCGCACGGCGGAGTAGGACGGCGCATCCGGGAGCGCGGCGCGCACCTCGGCGGCAGTGGCCTCGCCCTGGCGGTACAGGATGTCCATGATCTGCCGCTCGCGGCGGCTGAGAGAGACGTGGGCCATAGGAGTGGGGTCTGTTAATTTTTTAACAGTGCCAGAATAGGACCGCTGGCATAGCCGTGTCAACCCCTACTGCTAACTTTTTAGCACTACATCCTGTGCTCTCACCCGGGCGATGCCGAGCCCTACGGAGTCGGCCTCGCCGAGTTACGTGTCGCCCCAGCCGGAGGAGCACCCTCCGCCCCCATGCTCCATCGTTACGCGTAGGACTTAGTCTGACAGACGCATAGGGTCTCGTCTTGTATTCTAGGACCTCGGAACAGCCGACTCTCCTTCCCGTGCCACCCGCGCCGCGCCGACGCGCAGCCGACCGGCGCTTCCCTCTTCTCCCTGCGCAGCAGCTGGCACCCCATGGCTCTTTCTCGCGCCTCTGAAGACGGACGCCCCCCTCCTTCCCTCCCCGAGATCGTCTACCCGCTGCCCAACGCGCCGGAGCCGGAGGTCGTCCGCCATGCGCTCAATGCGGTCAACAACCTGGTGGTCATCACGGACCCGCGGCTGCCGGACAACCCCATCGTCTGGGTCAACGACTACTTCTTCACGTTCACCGGCTATCGGCGCGAGGAGGTCATCGGGCGCAACTGCCGCTTCCTGCAGCGCAACGACCGGGACCAGGCCGCGCGCCACGTCCTCCGCGACGGCATCGAGGGCGGCCAGCATGTGAACGTCGTCCTCCGCAACTATAAAAAGGACGGCACCCTCTTCTACAACGACCTCTACGTCAGTCCCGTCTACGACGAGACCGGGGCGCTCATCCACTTCATTGGCGTCCAGAACGACGCCACCACGCTCGAGGAGGCGCTGCAGACCATCCGCGAGCGCGACCAGCAGCTCTACGACCTCACCGAGTCCGAGCGCGAGCGCTTTGCGATGGAGCTCCACGAGGGGCTCGGCCAGGTGCTCACGGGGGCCGCCCTCTCTGCCTCGGCCCACCTCCGCGAGTTGGAGCGGGACGCGCCGGCGCACGTCGCGAGCGCGCAGATCATGAGAGACCTCATCCAGCGCGCCGTCTCCGAGGCCCGGCAGATCGCGCAGGGCCTCTCACCCGTTCTCGACCAGGAGGATGGCCTGCGCCACGCCCTGGACGACCTCTCCACGTCGATGAACGAGGCGTCGGAGGAGGCCCAAGTGACGGCGGTGCTCGCCGAGGTACCGACGCTAGACCCGCGCGCAGCGCGTCACCTCTACCGCATCGCGCAGGAGGCCGTGGCGAACGCGCTCAAGCACGCGGACGCCGAGCACATCGTGATCCGGCTTCGCGACGAGCCCAGCGGCGCAGTCGTCCTGGAGATCGAGGACGACGGGGTAGGCATCCCTGCCAGCGTGGTGAGCGCCGATCAGACGCTCTCGACCGGGCGGCGCGTCGCCGCGGAAGCGCAACTGGCGCAGCACGGGCGCGGCCTCTACAGCATGCGCTTCCGCGCCGACCAGATCGGGGCGACGCTGACCGTGGAGCACCGAGACGAGGGCGGCACGCGGGTGCGCTGCCATGTGGCTCCCCTCTCATAGGGCTAAAGCTCAGCTGGGCCGAGGCATCGTGACTACCTGGCACGCCTGGCTTCATCGCGCTGGAGTGCCACTTATCGCCAGGCGTGGATTCGAGTAGAACGAAGTGGGCGTGGGCTCGTATGTTCGCCTGCCCCTCTCCTCGTCCCTTCTCTCAGCCCGTCACGCCATGCTAGGCTGGCTCTCCCTGACCGGACCCACGTCCACCGGCCCTGTCTCCACGACGGATCGGCTTTTCCGCGTGTGCTTCGCGATCTTCACGGCCTCCATCGTGTTCTCGCTCGCGGGGACGCTCGTGCTGCAGCTCATCCCCTCCGCGACCGGCTTTTTCGCGCCGTACATGGAGTCGCTCATCAAGGCCCCGACGTGGACCTACATGGCGATGCTGCCCCTGTTGACGTTCCTGCTCTACCTCCCCGTGCTCGGCTGGGGGCGCTCGGTCGGCTTCCTGCTCGTCGGCAGCCTGATCGGGGCGGCGGCAGAACTCGCCGGCACGACAACGGGCCTCCCGTTTGGACCTTACATGTACACGACGTGGCTCGGGGCCAAGATTGCCGGACACGTTCCCTGGTTCATCCCGCCGTCCTGGTACGCCGTCTCGGTGGTGTGCTACGACCTCGCGCAGCGCATGCGATTCGGCACCGTGGGCACGCTCGTCGGCGGTGCGCTGCTGATGGTCGTCTGGGACGTGGCGCTCGACCCGGCGATGAGCAAGGCGTTCCCGTTCTGGATCTACCCCGCGACTGTCCCCCCAGCGCTGGCCGACACCTTCGTCGCGGATGCGTTCGGCTGGCTCTTCGTAGGCGTCTTCTTCGGGATGCCGCTGATGAACTGGGTGGGATGGTTCGTGACATCGCTGCTGATCATGCTCGCCTACCGGTACCTCTTCGGAGGCATACCAGAGGAGGACGGCGATGCGCGCTACCCGTGGGCGGCGGCGTTCTTCGCACTCAACATGATCTTCCCGATGTTCGTGTCGCTGCTCTACGGCGTGCCGCGGGCGGCCTTCATCGGCGCGCTCGCGCTGGTGGCCCCGTTCGTGCTGATTCGCCTGCGCCGCGAGGACGAGACGCCCGCCCCCATCCCCGCGTAGTGCTCCACGGAGCCACGATCTGCTGAGCGCCTGCCTTTTCTCTCTGCCCCCGCTCTGGCCATGGCCGACCTCTCCCTGCACCCGTCGTCGTCGCTGCGCGCTCCCACCGCGCGCGACGCCTCGATGCTCGGCAACGCTGCCGACCGCTCCCCTGCCGAGCAGGACCGCGCGCTGTGGCAGTCGTTCCGCCACCACTCGAAGACCTTCTCGCTCGCGACGCGGCTCCTGCGGCGCGAGGTGCGCCTGCCTGTGGCCGCGCTCTACGCCTACTGCCGCGCCGTCGACTCGGTGGCCGACCAACGGGTGCAGGCTGTCGGGAACGAGGTCGCCCGCGCCGAGGTGGAGCAGATGCGTGCCGACCTGGCTGCCACGCTCGCGGGCCAGCCGCCGCCCGCGCTCCTCTGGACGCGCCTGGCTGCCGTGCACGCCCAATTCGACCTCCTGCCGGGGCCGCTTTACGAACTCCTCGACGGGGCGGCGTGGGACCTCGACGGCCGCCCGGTGCGCACGATGGACGACCTGATCGCCTACTCCGAGCTGGTCGCGGGCAGCGTTGGGGCGATGATGCTGCCGTTCCTCGTCCGCGACCGCGCCCGCATCCCTCTGCTGACGCGCACGGCACGCGCGCTCGGCAACGCGATGCAGCTCACCAACATCCTTCGCGACGTGGGCGAGGACTGGCACAGCCTCGGGCGTGTCTACCTCCCCGCCGACCTCATGGCCGCGCACGGCGTCACGACGGCGACCCTCCAGCAAGGCCACCCCACTCCCGCCTACCAGGCCCTCGTTGAGGCGGTCATGGTGCAGGCCGAGCGGCTCTACGACGAGGCCGAGGCCGGGATCGGAGCGCTGCCAGGGCGCGCGCAGGCGGGCATCCGGGCCGCCGCACGGTGGTACCGCGAGATCCTCAACGAGGTGCGCGCCTCGGGCTACGACAACCTCCGCCGCCGCAACGTCGTCCCGCTGGGGCGCAAGGCTCGCCGCCTCGTGCACGACGGCTACGCCCGGCGCAAGCGTCGCCTCGCCACGGCAGGCTGACCGCCACCACTGCCCCTCGTGCCGACCGCGTCTGGTTGCCCCGCCACGCAGCTACCAGCCTGACGCCGATAGCCCCTCCCCATGCTCCAGATCTTTACGACCGGCGGCACCATCGACAAGGTCTACTTCGACGCCAAGAGCGACTTCAAGGTCGGCGACCCGCAGATCGCGGAGATCCTCACGGAGGTCGGCGTCACGTTCAACTACCGTGTGGAGACGCTCCTGCGCAAGGACAGCCTAGAGATCACCCCCGACGACCGCGCCCGCCTCGTGCAGCGTGTCCTGGACGCCGAGGCTGACCGCGTCCTCATCACCCACGGCACCGACACGATGGCGGTGACGGGCCGAGCCATCGAAGCGGCGCTTCGGTACCAGCCAGAGAGCACCAAGACCGTCGTGCTGGTGGGCTCGCTCACCCCAGCGCGGTTCCGGCACACCGATGCCGAGTTCAACATCGGGTTTGCCGTGGCGGCGGTGCAGACGCTCCCGCCCGGCGTCTACGTGGCGATGAACGGGCACATCTTCCCGGCGAGCGCCGTCCGCAAGAACCGCGCGGCCAACCGCTTCGAGCCCACCATGTAACCCAAGTTGTGTGCTAGGGCTCCACGGTGCGCTTCGGACGGTCTGTGGGGAGTGGCGGGTAGGAAGTGGGGCGTCTAGCGACCTTTTCTCCCCCCCACTCCCCACCACCTATACCCTCCCCGTTGAGAACGGGGTAGATAGGGAACGACTTGAGTTATGTAGCCGAGCCGCCCGGCTTCAGGACGCCTGCCTCCGCTACGGCTCAGGCAAGCAGAGCGGCGGGCTGGCACCGGCGGACACAGTTCGCAGGAAGTGCCAGGTGTGAGTCGCCGTCGGAGTGTAGTTTGCGCGGCTTCATTACGCTTAACCCAGTCCCTCGCATGCGCGCCCTCTCCCTCGCGGTCCTCCTGGCGACTGCGCTCGCCGCTCCAGCCTTCGCCCAAGTCCCGTGCGAGGATGGTATCGCCGACGGCTACCCCTGCGACCGCGTCGATCTCCTGGCGCACCTCGACTTCGAGGCCCTTGGCGTGCCCGACGCGCGGCGCGGCAACGACATCTGGGGCTGGACCGACCCCGCCACCGGCACCGAGTACGCGCTCGCGGGGACGTGGGACGGTGTCTCGTTTGTGGACCTCTCCGACCCCACGGCTCCGCGCCTGGTGGGCGTATTGCCCTCCGCGCAGCCTCCGAGCAACACCGGTAACAACTGGCGCGACATCAAGACCCGCGGGGTCTTCGCGTTCGTGGTGAGCGAGGCCAACGGGCACGGCATGCAGGTCTTCGACCTGCGGCGGCTCCGGGACGTGACGGGAGCCCCGGTCACGTTCACGCCGGACGCGCGCTACACGCAGGCGGGCGACGTCCATAACGTCGTGGCGGACGAGTCCCTCGACGTCGTTGCCCTGGTCGGCTTCACGAGCAGCAGCAGTGACTGCGGCGGCGGCGGGCTCCACCTCGTCGACATCAGCACCCCCACACAGCCGACCTTTGCGGGCTGCTACGACGACGACGGCTACACCCACGACGCGCAGTGCCTCGTCTACGACGGGCCCGACACGGACTACACGGGACGCGCCATCTGCCTCTCCTCCAACGAGTCCTTTCTCTCGATCAGCGATATCACCGACCCCGCCAACGTGGTCGGCATCAGCGCTGGCATCTACGCCACGCCTGCCTACACCCACCAGGGGTGGCTCACCGAGGACAAGCGCTTCTTCATCATCAACGACGAGTTGGACGAGCGCAACGGCATCGTGCCCACCACCCGCACCATCGTGATGAACGTGGAGGACCTTGACGACCCCTTCTTCGTGGGGGCCTACCTCTCCGACGTGACCACGATCGACCACAACCTCTACGTGCGCGGCGACTTCATCTACCAGGCCAACTACGAGAGCGGGCTCCGTGTTTTCCGCTTCAACCCCGAGGACCCGACCAACTTCGAGCCCATCGGGTTCTTCGACACGTACCCGGAGGATGACCGCACCAGCTCGTTCAACGGCGCGTGGAGTACGTACCCTTTCTTCGAGAGCAACATCGTCATCATCGGCGACCGGGAGCGGGGCCTCTTCGTGGTGCGGCCCGACCTCACAGGCGTCACTGCCGAGGACGAGGTGCCGGAGACGGTCGCGCTGAGCGCCGCCTACCCGAACCCGTTCCGCCGAGCGACCCAGCTCGATCTAGACCTGCCCCGCCCGGAGCCCGTCCGCGCTGTGGCCTACGATTTGCTCGGACGCCAGGTCGCCTCGCTCTACGACGGCCTCGCCGAGGCGGGCAGGCTGTCGCTATCGCTCGACGGGGCGCGCCTCGCCGCCGGGGTCTACGTGATCCAGATCCAGAGCCCCTCCTTCTCCCTCACCCGCCGCGTTACCCTCGCTCGCTGATGTCGTCTGCTCGACCGATTCCCTCCATGCGCCTGCTCCTCCTGCTCCCCGCGCTTTTCCTGCTCACGGCTCCCAACGTCGATGCGCAGGAGACCGTGCGCGCAGCCTGCACCAACGGGGTGGCCGAGGGCTTCCCCTGCTCGAACGTCGACCTCGTCGGGCACCTGTCTCGGTTCGACCTCGACGTCCCCGCCTTCCAGGGTGCTCCCGTGGGCAACGATATCTGGGGCTGGACCGACCCCGACACCGGCATCGAGTATGCGCTCGTGGGCGTAACCGAGGGGACTGCCTTCGTCAGCCTCGCGGACCCGACGGACCCGACCGTGATCGGCACCCTGGCGAGCCAAACCTTCGTCACGACTTGGCGCGACATCAAGACCTACGGCACCTACGCCTACATCGTCAGCGAAGCGAACTCCCACGGCATGCAGGTTTTCGACTTGACCCGCCTCCGCGACGTGACGACGCCGCCCGTCGAGTTTGAGGCGGACGCGGTCTATCAGGGCGCCGGGAGCGCGCACAACATCGTCATCGACGAGGGCCTGCCTTATGC
>JBCCRG010000021.1:0-16750 GCA_039208155.1 Bacteroidota bacterium
CCCGCCGAACGTGACTGCGACCTGCGCGGCCTCGGCAGGCGCTTCTGAGCCCGCAGGCGGCGCGGTCAGGGTGACGTGATGCACGTCGCTGGCGGGGAAGACCATCGCCTCGTGCGGCGTGACGCGGATGCGCTCGTCGGCGTAGCTGAAGCCGCGGCCGATCTCGGCGGAGCGGGGGACGAGGGCCTGCAGCAGCCGGATGACCTGCACGAAGTGGTAGTGGTACGCCTCGCGTGCGACCCGAGGCACGGAGTGCCCAGACGGGGTGCGCCCCGCCGCCGCGCTTGGCATGGTCTCTGGGCTCAGTCCCTCCAGCGCAGGCGCGTCCTGACCGGCGGCGTCCGAAGACAGGCCGGGCGAGTTCGCGAGCGGAGGCAGGTGAGACACGAGACGGGGGGCTGGTACCGGAGAGAACGGAGAATCAGGGCACGAGGTATCAGAACACGCCGCGTCAGAGCACCGGGCGGGTGCCGCGCTGGGGAGCGCAGGCGTAGCGTCGGCCCGACGGTGCGCTGACGAGATGGAGGTGGACGAACGAATTGAGCGTGGCGTAGAGCGAAAAGAAGGTGCTCAGCACCTGCCCGAAGAGGTGCAGCTCGCCCTCGCTGCCGAAATGGGCGTCGCCCACCTCCACCGTCACTTCGGTGCCGCGTCGCACCGAGCGCCCGACGAGCCGCTCCGCGCCCGCCCACCGCACCGCACGGATGCCCTCGCGCCGCCGCCGGTTGCCGCCGCTCTGCGTCCAGTCATACAGGTCCAGGAGGCCCGTCACCGCCTCGTGCGTGGCCACCGAGCGGTGGTTGAACGACCAATGCGCGATGAGCGACCAGAAGAGGTCTTGCCGGTCGCTCGGGGGGTAGCGGATGAGCGTCGGCGCGGTGATGTTGGTCGGCGTGACAATCTGGGGCGCGGCCGGGTCGAGGCGGGTGAGCGCGCCCTCGCTGAGCTCCTCGTGCGGCAGCGAGCCGTTGGTGCAGCGCAGCGTGAGCGATACGCTCTCGTCCACGGGGTCGCCCACACTGGGGAGGGGGACCGAGAAGGTGAGGTAGAGGTCGGGTGTGCCCGCTGGGCCGTAGCGCCGGTGCAGGCTGTAGGTGCGCTCCTCGCCCTGGCTGCTGCGCTGGTCGAGCCGCAGGAACGGGGCAAAGGGGTGGCGCGCACCGCTGATGTCTTCGATCCCGACGACCTCGGTGAGATCGTAGGGCTGGACGGACTGCCGCTGCCGGACGTTGGGCCGGACGCGGTATTCGAAGTCGCGGTGCGTCAGCCGGATCGGCTCGGCGTTGGCCTCGAAGAGGTTGGTCGCGGGCGTGCAGAAGAGGCGCACGTGTGATGCGTCGAACCGCCGATCTTCGGGGTAGGACGTGTCGAAGAACACCTCCACGTGGAAGGTCAGGGTGCCTGAAGGGGGGCGGTAGTGGTCCAGGCCGTACAGGTCGACGAACGAGAACTTCGGCCGGAAGTTGAGATACTCTTGGAGCAGGCGCAGGCCCGACGCCACGCGCGTGTCGCGCGGCAGCAGGCTCGCCTCGGGCTCGAAGCCGCCCGCCTGCACCCAGCGTTGGCCCACCAGGCGGAAGCGCTCGCTGGGCAGCTGCTCGGGGTCGGTCATAAACTCCACCCGCGTGACCCGCTGCGTCAGAAACCAGCGCATCGTGTCGGCCCGGACGGGGTCCGCGTGGAGGTACGCTCGGAGTGCTTGCCAGTCGAGGTCGGCATACTCGACGCCGCGTGCCAACTCGAACGAGAGCAGCGCGCTCGACGTGTCGTCGGAGGCGTAGCGGAGCGTAGCGTCGGTGAGTTGGACGGGCTGGAGCCGCACATCCTGGGTCGTCTGGAACTCACAGGAGCATCGCTCGCGGCCGACGGGGCCCGAACTCAGGCTCGTGCCGCGCGGCAGCACCGTCGTCTCTTGCACGAGGCCCGGGCGCGGCTGCATCTCGACGATGCAGGACGACGGGATCGGCTTGAGGAAGTTGGGGTAGAGCAGCCCGATCAGGCTCTCCGTGTACTCCGGCAACTCGTCGTCCAAGCGCTCGTGGATCCGCGCTGTCAGAAACGCGAACCCCTCGAAGAGCCGCTCCACGTAGGGATCGCGGTCATCAACACTGTCGATGTTGAGATACCCTGCCGCTTCGGGGAACGCCTTCGCGAACGCCTGCCCTGCCTCATGGAGGTAGCGCATTTCGTTCTCGAAGTAGCGGTGTTGCATGGAAAAAGCGGAGACGCTATCGGCGAGGACGGCGCAGGACGGGGACGTAGTTGGAGGCGGTAAGCAGGGGGGGCACCCGGTCAGTACTCCCGGTGGAGGTCCACCTGCGTACCGCCCTGAGGCTCGAAGCGCGTCTCGAACTCAACCCGCTCGCCGCGCGCGATATCGCCGGTCACGATAAAGCGAATGCGGAGGTGGATCGGGTCGAGGCCCTCGCCGTCGGGCTGCGTGACGCGGACGCGGCGGAGGCGCGGCTCGTACTGCTCGACGGCGAGGCGCACCGTGCGCCGCAGCCCTTCAAGCGAGTAGGGCATGTCGCGGTAGACCGTCGAGAGGTCGGGGAGGCCGTAGTCAGGGAGGTGCTGGATCGAGCCCCGCCGCGTGTTGAACAGCCGATTGAGGTTGCTGATGATGCTCTGGATGCGGTACTCGGAGCGCACGACTCCGCTCAGCGGTCGCCCGTCGTGGAAGCGGCCCTCGACCATCTCAAACAGGCCAGGCTTCATCGAACTGGGGGCGTACGGAAGAAAAGCGTACAGCGTACGGCTCAAACCGGGCTGCCCGCAGGCGGTGTTGGGCACGACCCGCAGGCAGCGGTGACACGCACGGGGCGCGACGTGGCAGCCTACTGCGACTCGATCCAGTCATCCGTGGCTTCGATGCCGCCGTCGAGCCACGACCACGTGATGCGGCGGTAGGCAATCGATAGCTCCTCCAGGTGGCCGAACGTCTGCTTGGCGGGGTCTTTCACGTTCGGCATCATCATCTTCATGCCGACGAGGCGAGCATGCTCAATGGTGTGCATGAAGTAGAGCAACTCGGTGCCGTCGTCCTGAACCTTGTACCAGTTGATCACGATCTTTGTGAACACCGTCCCCTCGGTGAGGTGGTTGTAGAGGATCGGGCTCGACTTATCCACCTCCTTGATGAGAACGGCTGGGCTATGGATGCGCTTTCCGGACGGAGAGCCTCGGTGGATGTCAGTGGGGAAGTACACGTTGCTGTGAAACTCGTGGACCTCGGACGTTTCTTCGCGGCCTTCGATCTCGACGGAGCCAGCAATCTCGCCGTCGTTGTTGCTGGTGAATTTGACGTAGGCAGGAGTCGGCATGATGAACCTGGGGGGTTGGGGTTGAGACGGAAAAGAGGTGGGGGACCTCCTGGAAGGTGGTGAGATGGGTTACTTCTCCTTCGGCAGCTTGCCGACGAGCGAGAGGCTGATATCCATGCCTTCGATCTGGAAGTGGGGCATGAGCAAGGTCTTGATGCGGAAGAAGCCGGGGTTGTCCTCGACGTCCTCCACGACGACCTCGCCCTTGCGTAGCGGATACTTCGCGACGACGGACGGGCTGGGGTTGGTCATCTCCGTGACCAGGCCGCCGAGCCAGGTGTTGAGCTCCTTCTGGATTGCGGTCTTGTCCTTCGTTGCGCCGATGTTCTCGCGCTGGAGCACCTTCAGGTAGTGCGCGATGCGGGCGGCGAGCAGGATGTAGGGCAGCCGCGAGTTGATGCGACTGTTGGCCGTCGCGTTGGGGTCGTCGTACTCCTTCGGGCGCTGCGCCGAGTTGGCGGAGAAGAAGCAGGCGTAGTCGGTGTTCTGGTAGACGCTCAGCGGCATGAAGCCGAGGTTGGCGCACTCGAACTCGAGCGTCTCCGAGATGGGCACCTCAGTCGGGATCTTGGTCTGCGCGCCCTTGCCCACATCGTAGACGTGGACAGGCAGGTCTTCCACCTTGCCGCCGGACTGCGGGCCGCGGATCTGGACGCTCCAGCCGTCCTTCGCGAAGGCCTGCACCATATTGGCGGCGAACGAGAAGGCGGCGTTGCCCCAAAGGTACTTGTCGTGGTCGGCACCGGTGACCTGCTCCTTGTAGTTGAAGCTCTTCACCGGGACCGTGTCTGGGCCATAGGGAAGCCGCAGCATGAAGCGGGGGAACGTGAGCCCCACGTAGCGCGAGTCCTCGGAGTCGCGGAAGCTGTTCCACTTGATGTAGTCGGCCGTCTCCAGGTAGGCTGCGAGATCGGGAATCTTGCGCCACTCCTCCATGCTGTCCACGCCGAAGAACTTCGGCCCGACGGAGCTGATGAAGGGGCAGTGCGCCGCCGCGGCTACCTTCGAGGCGTTCTGCAGCAGCGCCACGTCGGGCGGCGAGGCGTCGAACTCGTAGTTGGCGATGATCGACGAGTAGGGCGAGGCGCCCGGCGTGTCGTACGCCTCGGTGTAGACCTTCTGGTAGAGCGCCGACTGGATAAGCTCTGGCGAGTCCTCGAACGACTCCTGGAGGTCGTCCTTCGAGACGTTCATGATCTCGATGTTGACGTTGCCCTGCTTGAAGTCGGTGCGGTCGAGCAAGAACTTCAGGCCCTTCCAGGACGACTCCAGCTTCTGGAAGTCGGGGTGGTGCAGCACGACGTCGAGCTGACGCGAGATCTTCTCGTCGAGCTGGGCGACGAGCCCGTTGAGGAGGTGCTTGTCGATCCGGTCGATGGGCTGGTCCGCGACGGCGTCGACGAACACGCGCAGCGCTGCCGCGATGGCGTCCTGCTTGTTGTCGGCGATAACAGTAGCGTCCGTGAACGTCTCGACGGAGACGGCCGCCGAGGGGCGAGCGACATCGACCTGGGAGAGGATGCTGTCGAGCAGGCTCCCGGCCTCGGTGGTTTCGGTCTGGGCAGCGTCTTGAGCTTGGGCTTCAGGCATAATGAGCAGAAGGAATAGAGCGGGCGAAACGGTGGCGCATGGGGCAGAAGGCGAGGACTAGGCGTCCTCCCCATCATCGGCGTCGGGCGCGCTATCCGGCACGATCTGCGTGAGTTCGTCGAGCAGCTTCTGGCGCGCGTCGTCGTCCTTGATCACGGTTTCCAGTTGCCGGCGGAAGTCGCCCATCGAGATGAGGCGGTTGCGGAGGTCCTGGAGCAGGTTGCGTGTCGCGAGCAGCTTGCCCAGCTCGGGGATCTGCTTGGCGAC
Source organism: Bacteroidota bacterium (assembly GCA_039208155.1). Taxonomy (GTDB): domain Bacteria; phylum Bacteroidota; class Rhodothermia; order Rhodothermales; family Rubricoccaceae; genus JBCBEX01. Next base: position 5,181 of record JBCCRG010000021.1, read on the forward strand.
GGCCTCCGGCGTGAACGACTTCATCGAGTCAATCTGTAGGTCCACCTTGATGTCGCCCTCGCCCGAGAGCGTGTTCGGGACCGTGTAGCCGAGGCTGAGGTCCTGCGACTTGAGGACGTCCTCGAAGTTGTTGCTGTTGACCTCGATCACCTCGCGGTCGGCCACGTCTTCGTCGCTCTCGCGTCCGGTGAAGTCGCCCAGGACGAGCATGCGGAGCGGGAGCTCTAGCTTCTCGTTGGCGTCGCCTTTGGCGACTTCGAGAAAGAGGTTGACGCGGGCGGGCGGCTTTTCGTGTTGGAAGCTGCGTGACATGGGCGTAGGCTGGTTAGTGAGCGACAGGACCCGGAGGGCAACGCTGACGCACGGGTGGCGAGGGAGAAGGGGCCACGATGGCGACCTTGGGCCTCCTTTCAGGTGAGGCCAGAAGTTGGCAAGGACCCGTCAGTGCGGGGTGTCAAGTTCATGGTATCTAAATAACACGTGCCACCTGCTTTCGCAAGCGCAAACAGCCCTGGTTATTCGAGGCTTGGGCGCTGCACGGCCACAACTCAGGTGAGGGTGCTGGACGCCGCCAGGTCCCCGATCCGGTTGGAGTCGTCGCGTCTGCTACTGGTTACGTGAAAGGCTAGCGGTAAGGATCACGGGTGCGGCAATCGAGCTCATTTCTGGCCCATCGAACGGAATGAGCGCAGGAGCGGGCACGACCCTGCTTGGAAGCTGCACACCGGCCCGCATTAATGCGTTGCGCGCACGTCACCATCTGTTGCTCTCACGTCACATCGGGTAGAAAAGCAGGCCATTCGGCGCGAAATAGCGCACCAATCCGGCGCACGGACCCGCATCGAAGTCTTGGTTCGCCGGAGGAGATCGCTCTGCCGAGCGCGGACCGAGGCAACCATGCAGCCGCCGAGCCTGCGCTGCTGACGGTCTAGCTCCGGTACCGGAGGGCCGCGACTGGGTCGAGCGCCGACAGCTCAGCGAAGGCGTGGCGTGTCCGTTCCTGAAGCGCGGCTTTCTCAGCGGCTGGAGCCTTCGGGAGTAGCTGCGTCAAACAGGTGTGTTGGAGCGCCCAAAACTGACTCGCTAGCGCGGGCTCCCACGCGCCGAGGTTGTGCGCTTCGACGTGGCGTTCGAGGTGGCCAAGGATGGAGAGGGCGATGTCCGGTGCCTTGCCCTTGGCGCAAAGGTCAGCGGCATAGAGGTCGCGCACGAACTGGGCGCGCGCCGCGCTGCCCACGGGAGCCGCGCGGAACTGCTGGAGCGCTCCGTTCAGGTCGCCCCCTGCGAGGGTCTGCCGCGCGGCGTCGTAGGCCTCTAGGACCTCCGCGTCGCCCGATCCCGTACCGTCTGCCGTGTCGCCCCCCGAGGCTGCGAGGCCGTCGAGCCACTCGGCGGTGAGCGGGTCGGCCGCAGGGACCCCATCGGCAAACGAAAGCGTAGACAAGTCTGGCAAGCGGTGCATCAGCCCGGCGGCAGCGCCCTCGACGGCAAGCTGGGCCTGCCTGTAGGCGGGCCCTAGACGCTCCAGAGCGGCAGCGACCAGCCGCTGCAGGTCCAGCCAGAAGTAAAACGGGGCCTTGGTGAAATCACGCTCCCCGTTCTCGACGAGGGCCTGGTATTCGCCCTTCTGGAGCAGCCCTTCGAGGTAGGTGCGGCGCTTGTCCAGGGGGGCGTTCGGAAGCTTCGGTGGCGTCTGCTTCAGCATGCCCCAACGCACGCTCCGGGCGAGGAGGTACGGTAGCGGGTTGGTGAGATCGGCCTCACGCAGGAACGACGCCGCCTTGAGGACGGTGACGGCCGCGTCGGAGGTCGAGGCGATGGGGCCCGAAGGCACTGCCGCCGTGAGGGTCGCAGCAGACGCGGGGGCGGCAGCCGCTTGCGGTGTCGCTGAGGAAGTCGATGCTGCAGGCGGCGTGCTCTCCGGGGCCGCAGTAGCTTCGGTCGGGGAAGGCGCAGCCTGGACGGGCTCCGGCGGCTTGGGCTTGGGAATCTTCTTGAGCGTGTCCCGCACGAGCCGGGCCACCCGGCTGAGCACCGGCGCATCGGGCCCCATGCTCTCGGTGTAGAACGCCTGCAGCGCTTCGAGGTCGCTCTGCACCGATTCCAGCGCTGGGCGGTCGTCGGGCTTCGGTGTGGTGTCTTCGAGGTGCGCCGTCACACGCTCAGCGAAAAGCTGCAACACCTTGCTGCGCGCCTTGGTCTTTTTCGGATGGAGCCCGTCCCAGAACGTGTCGCTCAGCACCCGCAGCGCGCCAATCCCCTCGGCGAGGCCCTCCTGGCCCTGCGTGCGCATGAAGCCCAGGGTAAGGTAGTACGTGACGGTGAGGTCCTTCGACTCAGTCGTGAGGATGGACTGCGCGAGGCTCACGATGAGGTCGTAGTCCGCCCCGCCGCTGCCGCTGCCGATCTTGTCCACCTCGCCCTTGAGCTGCTGAAAGCTGTCTTCGTAGCGCACCTTGATCCCCGTCGGGGACGCGTCGGAGATGGGCTCGCTCAGCGCCTGGAGAAACGGAGAGCGGACGTTTTCAACAGCAGCCTCCTCGGCAGAGGCCGCCTCCTCGGCAGGCGCATCGGCGACGGGGGTGTCAGGCGAGTCAGACATCGGCGGAGTGGCTAGAGAGTGGAGTCAGGAATGCGGCGTAGAGGCGGTCACAGCAGGAGGCGGTCACAGCAGGCGGAGCCCCTCGATGACAGCGCTAAGCGAGAGGCCGGGCTCCGCGAGATCAATAGGCAAGGCTACGGGCGGCACCGCACCCGACGCATAGTCGAGCGGGAGGACGCGGTCGTAGGCGGCCTGGGCGTCCAGGAGGGCGGGGAACGCCTGCGGGAGCGGCGGCCGGAGGAACAGCAGGAGGTCGCTGGGGGCGTAGTCGCCGGCCACCCAGAAGAGGCTCGGCCAGAGCGGCGGAGACCCGAGTAGGGCCCAAGCCATCTCGCACCACAGCGCCACGTCCGAGGCGCGGTCGGCGGCCCCGGCGGGGAGCGCGCAGCGCAGCCCAAGTGGGAAGCGGCTTGGGTCCCGCTGACGCAGCGGAACGAGGTGGGCAGCCAGTTGGGCTAGCGAAACCCCGGCGTAGACCTCCGGCTGGTCCTGCCAGGTCGCCGCCCACACGTCGGCGCTCGGCGTCGCGGCCATATGGTTGCGGTGCGCGTCGAGCGGGACCGGAACAGCCGCAGCAGCCAACGGCGGCAGGTCGGCCGCGAGGTGGTCAGGGGAGATGGCCTCCACGACGGCACGCTCGACAACGTAGGCGGCGTGCTCCTGGAAATACTGCCATCGGACGGGCCACGCAGGGGCCTCACGCGGGTCGAGCGAGGCGCGGTCGAGGAGCAGCGCTGCACAGAAGGGGTACGTCCGTCCCACCCGGTCCGAGGAGAAGCGCGCCGCGCCAACCAGGACGTGCGCGCAGTCGGGCGGCGCGAAGAGGAACGACCACGTGGGCATCCAGGCGAGGTTGGCTTCCCACGCGTCCCCGAGGCGATTCTGGGCTACGAACAGGCCGCGTTCCACCCACTCGTTGAAGACGCGCACGGCGTCGGGCTGCGGTCCGATCCGCACAAAGTCGCCCGCCGAGGGCAGCTTGCCAAAGAGGGTGAGAGCCGGGCTAGTCATGGCACCGCGCGAGGCTAGCCCAGGGTGGGCGGGAGGCGGAAGCGGAAGAAGCGCGCCGGGCTCCGCAGCGGGCTCACGCTGCTCCGCGTGCGCAGGTCGAAGGGCACGTTGATGACGAAGGTCCCGCCCTCGGAGAACGACCACCGTGTCTGGAACTGCGTTGACCCGCGTGCTTCCATCCGGGCGTCGGCGAGAAGCCGGAAGAGCGCCCAGTCGCCCTCGTAGGTCTTGTCGAACTGCTGGCCGCGCGAGGCCACGGTGAGCTCCGCCCCCGGCGACGAGCCGGGCCAGACGAAGCTCGTCCACGGACGGACGCTGCCCATGCGGTATTCGAGCCGCTGGCCCTGAACGTTGAGGTAGATGCCGTCGGCGGGCGGGGCCTCGCCGTCGTAGGTCGGCACGTCGGGTCGCATCTCGAACTCGACCTGCATGCCGCCGCGGAAGAGGTCGTCGCCGATGGTCTCGGCCTGCTCGATGGCGCCGAACGTGGTGCTCGACACCCCGATGCCGCGGCCTTCCCACGTACGGACGCGGCGGCCGTCGTCGGTCAGGTAGGGGGCCAGCACCTCCTCGCGGAAGACGGCGAAGGTGCCCCCGTCGGGGTTGAAATACGTCTCGAAGTCATAGAGCGGCGCGTCCTCGCGGCCGGTGGGGTCGAGCGGGTAGCGCCCGGCCAGCGTGGCCTCGTAGGGGCGGTAGACCTCGTCGCGCCAGCGGTTGTTGAGGTGCTGCTGGGCGAGACCGAGGAGGGCGCTCCAGGCGTCGAGAAGGGGGCGCTCGAAGAGCGAGCGACGTACGTCCGGGTCGAGCTGGCGGAGCCCGGTGCTCACCGAGCGCATCACGTCGCCGAAGGCACCACCGTTGGCGTCGAGCACCGACCTGGCCACGTCGGCGGCGGCAGCAGGGTCGCCCCCGACCTCTTCCGTCAGGCCGCTGATCTCCTCGAAGCCGGCCAGCGCTTGCGAGAGCTGCGCCGATCCCTGGCCGCGCGCGACACCCGGCGCGCCGAGCGCGTGCAGCGCCGCAAACCGACGCATCACCGGGTTCGGGAAATCCTCCTCCTCTGGCTCTTCGACCGGCTGGCCCGTGTTGGGATCGATGATCCGGCTGGTCCGGCGGCTGGCCTCGCTGCGGGCGCGGCGTTCGAGGCGCTCGGCGGCCCGCACCGCCTCGGTGCCGAGCTGGCTCAGCGGGTCCTCCTCGATGGTCGTCTGCCGCGTGACCTCGGCGAGCACCTGCACGAGCGGCGAGTTCGAGGGGCTGCCGAGCGTGAGGAGGTGCTGCGAGGCTGACCGGAGCCCCTCCAGGTTTTCGTAGCGCACGCTGCGTAAGAAGCGTTCCCACGCCGCGGCGTAGTCGTCGTAGTAGCGCTCGTAGAGCTCGGCCTTCATGCGGTCGCTGTCCAGCATTGACTCGGGCAGCGCCATGTTCTCCTGGCCGAGCACCCAGTCGTCGCGGCTCGGGTCGGCGCTCTCCTCAGAGAACCGTCGCTCGGCGAAGTCGCGGCCTTCCTGGGTGAAGAAGCCGGGGACCTCGCTGCCGCGCGCGAACAGGGCGGCGTGCTCGCGCGACACGACGTCGTCCTGCAGCGTGAGCGGGTCGAGGCTGTAGAGCGCCTCCTGGCGCAGCGCGCTGTAAACGCTGCCGATGCTCGGCGCGGCCGTGATGGCCCGCCGGGCTTGCTCGACGAGGTCGCTGGAGGCGGTGTACGGTGCAAGGTTGCCCGCCGCGATGGCCTGGGCGTAGGCCTCCATGTGGGTGGCGAGGTGGTCGCTCACCAGCGGCGTCACGCTCAGGCTGTCGCGCTCCCGCATGAGCGCCCGCGCCTCGGACGCCAGGAAGCCGGCGAGGAACTGCTCGTTCGCGCCGTCCTCCAGCCGCGCCGACTCCTCGGAGAGCAGGAGGTAGGCCTTGAGCGTCTCGTGCAGATACTCGCGCTCGAGGCCGCTCTCGACCACCCCGCGCGCACGGCCGAGCCGCCGCTGCATCCGGTCAACGAGTTGGGGTCGGGCGAACGCGTGCAGGCGGTCGAGGTAGAGCGCCTCGGCGGGCTCCAGGACGGTGCCTCGGCGGTGGAGGCCCAGCTGCGAGACCGGGACGCCGTCGTAGGCGCTGAGGGTGAGCCGCAGCGAGTCGAGCGCGGCGAAGTGGGCGGGGTAGCGCGTTGGCTCGTCCCAGCGGACCGCGCCCGCCTCGGTCGCGACGGCCTCCACGCGGCCCACGTCGATCCCGCTGCGCACGAGGCCCTGCGAGATGCCGAGCAGCATCAGTACGAGCACCACGAGCGCCCCTACACCGATGCCCGCCGTCGCCACGCCCTGCCGCAGCGCTGCCCGCGACGTGCGCTTGACGAGGTACTGGTCGGGGATGATGACCTTCGTAAAAACGTCCTTGATGAAGTAGCTCTTTGCCTCCACCGCGGGCTTAGTGGGGCCGCCTGCTGGCGCTGGCAGGTTGAACTGCTGCGCGATGGACTGGATGACGCGGTCAATGGGGACGCCCTCCTGCGTGCCGCTCGTGAAGTAGAATCCGCGGAAGAGCGGCGTCTCCTGGAAGGGGTTGGTCTGGAAGAGCGTCTCCACGAAACGCCCCAGCGTGTCGCGCACCCCGCCGAACTCCATCGGGAAGACGTAGGCCTTGTGGCGCTCCTCGCGCTTCTGCGGCTTGCGCATCTGCTCGACGCGCGCGCCCTGCAGCGTGTCTACGAGCAGGTCGAACTCGCCGAGGAACTGGCTGTGGAGCGACTGCTCGCCGAGCGCGCCCGGGTCGAACGTCGCGCCCCAGATCTGATCGCGCTCCTGCCGCGAGAGGTCACCGAAGAACTCCACGAAGCCCCGGAGGAGGTCGGCCTTGGTGAAGACGAGGTAGACGGGGAAGAGCACGCCCAGCCGGGAGACGAGCTCGTCGATGCGCTGCCGGAGCGTCTCGGCGTGCCAGAGCACCTCGCCCGGCGAGGCGTTGAGCAGCTCGTCGAGCCCGATCCCGACGATGACGCCGTTGATGGGCTGCGCCTTCCGGTGCTTCTTCAGCGTGTCGAGGAAGGCGAACCACTCGGTCTGGTCCTGCGCCTCGGTGACGTAGCGCCCGGCCGTGTCGAGCAGGATGGCCGAGTCGGTAAAGAACCAGTCGCAGTTGCGCGTGCCGCCGACGCCGCGCACGCGTTCGAGCCCGACGGGAAACTGCAGCCCCGAGTTGGCGATGGCCGTCGTCTTGCCCGAGCCCGGCGGGCCGATGAACATGTACCACGGCAGCGCATAGAGCGCCGTTTTGCCGCTGCGGAAGAGGCCCGTCCCGGCGAGCTTGGAGCGCTTGAGCGTCTCGATGGAGCGTTCGAGCTGCTTCTGCAACTGCTCCGTCTCCGCATCTGTAGCGCCTGCGGCGCGCTGCCGCTCCGCCTGCTTGCGCAGCGACTTCTCGATGCCCGTAGCCGCCCGCGAAGCGCGCATCGCCTGGAGGGCAAGCACCGCCACGCACACGATCAGCAGCACGATGAGCAGCAACAGCTGCACCGTCATCGGCCACGCGAACGTCCGGCCCAGCACGAAGATCAGCGCAACGGCGAGCACGAAGAGCAGGCCGAAGAGAAACCCGCGGCTCCGAAAAAAGCGGACGATGCTGTTCATGACGAGGGTGGGGCCAGGCGGAGGCGGGGGAGAAAGCGCATCGGGCGGCGCAGGCGGGGACTAGCGCGGCGGTGCCACGGCGGCCGTCGTGGATAGCTCCGAGATCCGCTCGGCCGCTTCGCTAGCGTTGATCGAGGCATACAGGCTCGCACCGAGGTAGAGGAGCAGCAGAAAGGTGCCCACGAGGGCCGCGATGAACCACGACGGCAGCCGCTGGCGCGTTTCCCCAGCCACCTGCTCGACGGGCAGCGCATGCGGAGCGAGCGTCTCCGGAGTGACGCCGGGCACGCGCGCGAGCGAGTGGTAGACGTGCTCGATCAGCTGGCGCAGTTCCTCCTGGTCGTGGAGGTGGTAGCGCCCCTTGAAGCCGAGCACGAGGCAGAGGTAGTAGACCTCCAGCACCTCAGCGTGCATCGCAGGCTGGGCGAGGTACGTGCTGAGCTTGTCAAAGAAGACCTCGCCCGCGTCGTAACGGTCGTAGTACTCCAGCTGGAGCGGATGCGTCACCCACTCGTTGCGGTAGGCCCACCCGGACGAGAACACGGCCTCGTCGAGGAAGGCGACGATAGCGAACTGCGCCTCGGAGAGCGCGTGCTGGCCGTGGCCTGCCTCGTAGCCACGGCGGCTCGCCTCGGTGAGCAGCGACTTGATCCGCTCCCGCAGCACGCGCACCTCGCCGAACTGGTCGGTCGAGCGAAGCTGGATGATGAGCGCGAAGCTGGGTGCGTAGAGCTCCGCAAGACGCATGCCCTGAGCGTGGGCAGCCGGCGGGGCCGAGGCGTACGGGTCGGGCGGCGGGGCGGGGCGAGAGGCAGAGAACACAGCAGCGTGAGAGGCAGGGGGATCGTTCGGCGCGAAATCAGGGCACGCGGGCGTCAGGACGCGTTGGGCGCGCTGCGGAGCACGAGCAGCTGCAGCGACAGGCCGCGGAACTCGAACGGCACGAAGAGCGATAGCGCGCCGTCACGGGCGATGGCGTCCCAGAACGGGCCCGACTTCTTCAGGCGGAAGTAGCTGGCCTCCGCGTTCACCGGCAGGCCGGGCGGCAGCTGGTGCGCGACCTCGACGGGCAGCGCGGGGGTGAAGCTGCGCAGCACCATCTGGATGTTGGACGGCGATGCCACCCGCAGCATCACCGGGAGGTCCTGCCGGAGCCGTCCGCCGGGCAGGTGCTCGCTCTGGGCCACGAGGTAGAAGCGCCCCGTCCGCAGCAGCGTCTCGTCGATGTCGGCGCGGAAGCGGCCTTCCTCCTCCTGCACGAGCGGGAGCCGCACGTAGTTCGAGTCGGGCGTGGCCTCGCCGAGGAGTTGCCGGACGATGGCGAAGAGGGGGCCGAAGCTCTCGGTGAGCGCGCTGTGGTCGTAGACGGGAAACTGCCGGACTGTCACTGGCGGGCGCGGCGTCGAGGCGGTCAGGCGCCCGGCCAGGGCCGAGAGGGTGAGGAAAAGCGACTCTGGGTGCGCCTCCGCGTGCGCCTCGAAGTGCCGTACGAGCGGGACGAACTCGGCGATGGTCGTCAGCAGGTTGAGCACCGAGATGTCGGACGGCGACAGCTCGCGCTGGGCGGCCACGTTTTGCCAGCGCGTGGCGAGTTCGCTGTGCTTGCTCGCGAGGCGTTCGAGCGTCCGCGTCGTCTCGGCGAGTAGCGTCTGCGACGCGCCGAGGCTCAGGCTCGGCGGCACGAAGCCCGGCTGCAGCGCGAAGGTACCCGCCGACGTGCGGACGACCTCCGCCAGCCGTATCGTCGTGTAGGACTCCAGCGGCTCGCCCGCGAACCGGATGGACAGGTTGGGCTTGGCGACCTCCACCGTCCGCTCGTCGCCGCCGGTCGTCTCGTCGCGGACGGTGATCGCGTCCACGTGGAAGCGGGTGTCCCGTCGCTCGGCCGCGCCGTTGAGGAGGTAGTTGGCGTCGTTTGGGCGGCTCGCCGGAATGGCCAGGTAGGCCGCCAGTGTGGTCTGGTTGGAGGCAAAGTGCTCCTGCAGCGGACGCGGCGGCGGGAGCGGGTCCGCCGTGGGCGCGTCGAAGTAAAGGCCGTCGGGAAAGAGCCCGCGCGCGGTGCGCAGGGCGAGCTCGCCGTTGGCCAGACGGTCCTCGTCGATCTCCAGCGCCTGGAAGCCCCAGTGGTAGGGCCGCAGCGCGCGAAGTCGCCCCAGCAGCGCATGCTCGTGGTGGCGGTCCCACTGCTGCAGGTGGTGCGGGTCGAGGATCATCCCCTCGTACCAGACGATCTTTCGGGGGTCCCAAGACATGGCGAGCTAGGTAGGCAAAGGGGGAGGGAGCCGGGGCGGCACGAGGGAAGGCGCGTCGTCAGGCGCAAGTCAGGACGCCGCGCATCGGACCTAGTTGGGGAGGAACAGGCGTGTCGAGTCCACGACGACGACGCTGCCCGCCGGGCGAAATGCGTCAAGCGGCGCGATGCCTCGCCAGTGCTGATCGTCGGGCGTGCGTAGGTCCGCTGCCACGCCGATGAAGCGGACCTCAGGCGTGAGCGTGAATTGCACCGTCTGCGACTCGCCGGGGTAGAGCTGCACCTCCTGGGCGCGCCCGACCAACGCTGCGCCAACCGCGCCGACGTCGTCCTCCCAGAACTGCTGGAGGGGCGTCGCTGTGAAGGTGGCGTCGTTGCTCAGGGGGTAGACGCGCACCACAGCAGCATTGCCTCCGCTGTTCAGGGCAGCCGTGCCGCGCAGCGTCACCGAGAGCACCTCCGGCTCGGTGGGCAGCTCCGGCAACGCAACCGGAGCCGTGCGCCCACAGCCAGCCGTCAGCGCCAGGAATAGCACAGCCGCCAACAGCGCGATGGCGCGAACGGCCACCGTGCCGGGTGAGCGACGGAAGAGGGGGATAGCAGGCATGCGGCGGAGAGTCACGACGAGAAGGCGTTGCGAAACAGGATACTACTGTCGGAGGAATCTAGGGGGCAGGTCCGCAGCGAGCTACGGGAGACGCCACGAAGACGTCAGCAGGCGACCCGGCCAGATCGGTAAAGCCCGTGATGGATCGCCACACACTCCCCAGTGAATTACGCGAAGGAAGCGCAGCAAGGATCGTCCAAGTCCGATCTGCGTGCAGTGCCTCTCCAGCGGTAGGCAGTCGCTTGCGCGTCAAAAGGAGGGGGTCGGACGGCTGGGCCGCTCGTCGCTGGGCGCTGCAGGTACCTGTGGGCGCATCCGGGCGTCGTAGGCGCGGATGAAGGCGGGGCGGAAGGTGCGCCGCTCGACGGTGGACCAGTCCTCCGCACGGAGGTCGGCGCAGCGCTTGACGACCTCGTCGAGCACCTTCCCCTTGTTGAAGAACGCGAGGCCACCCGCCGCCACCTCCTCCTCGACAGCGGCTGGATCGACGTGGTCCAGCAGCCGGGTCATGCCGTGCTGCGCCGCGGCGCGGTAGCCGTCGATCATTGCCACGGCGTGGAGGAGCACGTCCTCCAGCGCGCTCCGCATCCGCGCCTGGCGCCGCTGGAGGTCTTCGGGCGACGCAGCGGGGTCGAAGAGGTGCGCACGAACACGCTGAGGGTCGCCTCCGAACAGCACTTCCATCTCCCGCGAATGCACGATGGTCTGCCCGATGAATTCGTGCTTGAAGCGAAGCGGGATCGCCGCCAGCCGACCGAGCACCGGGAGCACGAGTTCAAGTAGCTGTTCGATCTCGTGCGGCGGGGCGTCGGAGGGTGGGGAAGCCACCGGGCGAACGGGCGCGGGCGGCACCGGAGGAGCCGGTGCTCGCCCGAGGAGCAGGTCGGCTAGCGGAGGGTGTAGGCCTGGTGCAGTCGAAAACGCACGACGGAGGGCGTCGCGCAACGCGGCCTCGCTGCCGGCAGCATCGGAGCCAGAGGTCTCTTCGTAGCGCAGCCGCAGCGCCGCGAACGCCTGCGCGAACGCCTGCGCGGTCTGATCGAGCGGGTTATCCGCAAGCGATGGCGTGTGCGACGCGTCCAGCGCAGGTCGAGCGGCCTGCATGGGCTCCGGCTCGGGCGGTGCTTCGGGCGACGACAGCGTCGTCTCCAGATAGACGGTCACTTCATAAAGGCCGAACCGGAGCGTATCGCCGTCGCTCAGGGCGCAGGGCAGCTCGGCTGGGATGCGCTGCCCGTTGAGGTAGGTGTGGTTCTGGCTGTGGAGATCCTTGACGTAGTAGGTCCCGTCCTGCAGCCAGATCTCGGCGTGCTGCTTGCTCACGACGCGCGCGCTGTCGGGGAGGACGAGGTCGCAAGCCTCGCTGCGCCCGATCGTCACGCGCCCCGAGTCGAACCGATACGGCCCCAACTTCTGGCCGCGCCCGGTTTCCGTCACAGCCAACTGCAGTGTCTTATCCATAGCGAGGGGCGCGCA